>DATLII010000676.1:0-7066 GCA_035539495.1 Dongiaceae bacterium | reverse complement strand
TCCCTGTAGGCTCGTCAGCGGCCATCCTTGGCCGCTGACGCTCCCGAACAGAATCACCAGCCTCCGCGCCTGCTAATACAGTGCGTTTTTCCAATGTGCACTTTCAGAAATTGGCAGGAGCTATGGGGCGGAAGGTGGGTGGTGCGATTCAGGACCGTTTGCGGCCATGGATGGCCGCGGACGAGCCTACAGGGACGTACTTGCGGCGTGTCCTGAATCGCACCGCCCACCTTCCGCCTGGCACCGTATTCAGCAAATCAGCTAAAAAGCTGCCTGTACCGCCGACACTGCGCCTCAATATCCGCGCGCCCAAACACATCATTCACCACCGCCAGCATGGCAAAACCAGCCTCCAGCAATGGGCCCGCATTATTCAGCGTAATACCCCCGATGGCAACGGTAGGCAGGGGGCAGCGACGCACGAAATCGCCTATCGCCATCAGATCCGCCGGCGGCGCATCCGGCTTGGTGGACGACGGAAAAAACCGCCCAAACGCCAGATAGTCAGCTCCTTCCCTCACGGCCTTCTCTGCCAGCGCCAGCGACCCATGGCAGGTGGCGCCGATAATCACACTCGCCCCCAACAACTCCCGCGCCTCAGGCAGCGTCATATCATCCTGTCCCAGATGTACACCGTCGGCTTCCACAGCCCGGCACAGCTCCGCATCATCATTGATGATCAACAAGGCATCATGCCGCGCAGTCAATTCCCGTAATTGGCGCGCCAGCTGCAACCGCAGCGCTTGATCCGACGACTTGTCCCGCAACTGAATAATGCGCGCGCCACCCGTCAGAGCGGCATCCACCTGCTGCACCAAGGAATCCGGCGGCGTCAGTTTGGGATCGGTAATAGCGTACAACCCATGCAGTTTTTCCACAGACTTCATTCAGATCCTTCCTGCTCGGTGCACCAGGCCAACCGGTTGGGAATCAACTGACCCATTCCCAGTCGCCGAGCGTTGGCGACGGCGCGCGCGGTGTAGGCCTGAGCATCACGAATCGCAGTGGGCACCTGCGCGCCATGGGCAATATAACCGGCGACGGCCGAGGCCAGCGTGCAGCCGGTGCCGTGATACTCACCCTGCAGCCGAGTCTGCGTGTATTCCTCAATGAACTGGCGATGCCCCCACAGGCGATTGATGATGGCGCTGGTGTTCTCGTGGCCGCCAGTGATGAAAACGTACTCCGCTCCGTGCGCCATGAATTGCTGGGCGCAGGCTTCCAGCGTATCCGCATCGCTGCACAGTGCGCGGGCTTCGACCGTATTGGGCGTGATTACCGTGGTCAGCGGCACCAGCAGCTCCATCAGCGCCTCCATCAGATCACCCCGCGACAATGAACCGCCGCCACCGCCCGCCAGCACCGGGTCAAAAATCACCGGCAACTTCGGGTAGTCCTGCAACAGGGTATGGATGGCTTCCACGATCTCCACGCTGCCGGTCATGCCGATCTTGAACGCTGCCACTGGCATGTCTTCCAGCACCGCCCGGGCCTGCTCCACCAGAAACGTGGCCGGCACCGGCTGAAAATCCTTCACATTGACGCTGTCCTGGGCGGTCAGGGCGGTAATGACAGTACAGGGGTGGCAACCCAGGCTGGTCAGTGCCTCGATATCGGCCTGAATGCCGGCACCGCCGCAGGGATCATGGCCGGCCAGCACCAGCACAATGGGCGGGTTGGCGGTGGGAATGCTGAGGGACATAGCGGGGCACCTCCTGGCGGATCCGGTGAAAAATGGAACCCGCCCATCATAGTCCAGTCACAGGATTAACACCCACTCTTCATTGAAGGTCGATAAACCATGACAAATCCGCTGCTTGCGCTTGAGCCTGTAAGAAGCGTTCCAGCCGCATGTCACTCAAAATCGCTTCACCAGCAACAACAGGCTTCCTCTGCGTGTATAATTCGCCCGTTCAAGTATGCTGCCTGTTGAAAGTTTGATCAGGCCGCGAGTTTCATCAGTCAGCGGATTCACAATGACAACGCCCGATGTAATGTTCTCCCTCAGCATCAACCCCCGTTTCTGCGACACCGACGCACTGGGGCACATCAACAATACCGTGCTGCCAGTCTGGTTCCTGGAGGGGCGTGAATCCATTCTGCGCATCTTCAACCCCAGCCTTTCCACCGAGGAAGTCAGCCTGGTGCTGGTGAAGCTGGAACTCGAATATCTGGAAGAAATGTTTTTTGGCAAGCAAGCGGAAATTCGCACCTATGTGCTTCGCATCGGCACTTCGTCGGTGCTGGTGGGGCAGGAAGCCTGGCAGGACGGCAAGCTGTGCGCCACCGGGTCCGCCACCATGGTGAATTTCGACAAGCACTCCCGCAAATCCGTGCCCATTCCTGCTGATATCCGCAAGAAGCTGTCCGAGCACTTGCTGGAGCAGGACCGCTGAGAGGTCTCCGCCCCATGAACGCACCCGCCCCCGTCATCGTTCACCAGCCGGAAAAATCCCGTTTTATCTGCGATACGGGTGTTGGTGAAGCCGAGATGACCTATCGCTTGATGGGCACCAGTGTTGATTTCAACCATACCTATGTGCCCGTCGCTGCCCGCGGCCGGGGCATCGCTGCGGTGCTGGTGAATACGGGTCTGGATTGGGCCCGCTCCCAAGGGCTCAGCATCAAGGCATCCTGTTCCTACGTGCGAGCCCATCTGCGCCACGCTTGAAAGTCTTTTCTCCCACGATTTCAGCGTTCTGATCCGCAATTATTCATTCCATTCTGTAGCCCATTTCGCATTGAATCAGATCGATTTTCGATCTGATTTGTCGCGTCGGTTCTATACTGTGACTAATAGGTTTTGTAGACGTGACTTTTTGGTCTGTCTATCACCCGTGTTTAGGTTTACAAAATGAATCAATTGCTTCATATATTCAGATAGCGCGTTTCGGCAGACTCGGGTGAATTTATGGTCACCTGAGCGCAAGGGACCTGGGATGTACCCCAAAAATGGATACATCTACGGAACGCGAACCGCCTGGATAGCGTTGCTAAACTGATAACAGCTGAATATTGCGCACTCTGACAAATTGAGAAGTAGTACAGGGGGTAAGAATGAAGCGAGCGTTGAAGGCCTGTCTGGAAGCGATGCATACCGCGGAAGACTATGTGGCCTGGAGCGATGCTGCCAAGGAATACGACCGTCTTTCCGGCACTGAAGAGTGGAAGGAAGAGGACGCGTCGCCCCATTACGATTACAAAATGATCCGGCTGCGCTTCAATGAATTGCGCACCGCTCGTGAACGTGGTGACGTCAACCAGCTCGCGTTTTACATCAATGAAGGTTTGCACGGTAACCTGGGCCGGATCGCGAATCCTGTCCTGTACGAATACAGCTATTTCGGCACCAAAAAACTAATCACCGATTACCTCAACGAAGTCTGCTCCAGTTTGCGCTGGATCGCCGAAACCGATTTTCCCCATTTCCCGCTGGTGCAAAAACTGGAATTCTTCGAGCGCACCCAGCAGGCGTTTGGTCAGTCGGCGCTGATGTTGAGCGGCGGCGCTGCCCTGGGTTTATTCCACTTGGGCGTGCTCAAGGCCATGTGGGAAAGTTCGTTGTTGCCCAGCATCATTTCCGGCTCCAGTGCCGGTTCCATCATGGCGTCTGTAGTCGGCACGCATAATGACGACGAACTGAAGGTGATGCTGGACCCCGAATACATTTTCGTCGAAGCCTTCCGCATGGCGGGCTGGCGCGGCACATTGCGCGGCAAGGGCCTGCTCGATCCGGCGCAGTTGGAATTGTGTCTGGAACGCAACGTGAAGGATTTTACGTTCGAGGAAGCGTTCAAACACACTGGCCGTCGTATCAATATCACCGTATCGCCTGCCGATCCGCACCAGGAATCGCGTTTGCTGAATGCGGTAACCTCGCCGCACGTTTTGATGCGCAAAGCATCGCTGGCATCCTGTGCTATTCCCTACGTGTATCCCCCGGTGATGTTGTGGGCTAAAAACATCAACGGCGAAAAAGTACCGTATATTCCGTCGCGGCAGTGGGTGGATGGTTCCATCAAAAATGATCTGCCGATTCAGCGCCTGGCACGGATCTACGGTGTTAACCACTCCATCGTCAGCCAGACCAATCCGCATGTGGTGCCATTCCTGTCGCGGGCAGAATCCCAGCGCACCTTCGCCACTTACCTGAAAGACATGGTTGTGAACAACGCGCGCTACAACGTCAATCATGTGCTGGACTACGCCAAGAACAAGATCACCAACCAGGGTGCTGCGCTGCTGGTGGACAAGGTGCATTCGATGTTGTCGCAAAAATATGCTGGTGACATCAACATCGTGCCGCCGCGTCAGCCGGGCAACGTGCTCAAGATTTTGGCCAATGCCACGCCAGCGGATGTGGGACGCTTTATCCGCAACGGCGAAACCAGCACCTGGCCGAAAATGGAGCTGATCCGGAATTCCACCAGCATCAGCCGCACCATTAATGAATGCCTGGTGCGCCTGAAAATGGAAGAGGAACGGGAACTGGTGGAATACAGCGCCGCCCGTGCCTAATCTGTTTCATCGCCGCGCTCTGATGAACGGAGCGCGGCGCAATTTCTCCAAGCAGTCTTTCAAGCGTCTCTACGTCGTTTGTATCTAACCCACCTACATTAAAAAAGCGCGAATGCGCGCGATCTTGCGTTCATTTCGGTCGTTGTAATGCATCGCAACGATTTTCTGCGAATGTGCCCTGACTTTCCGCCGTGCTGGATGTATTCTGCGCCCCTGTGACAGACCGTTTTTTATATGGACCTTTGCCGGCGTCCAGCATGTTAGCTTTTTGAACATGCGCGATCCGGCAAACCGCAGTAAGGAGTGACGCCACCGTGGTCAGCCGTAGCACACCGTTGAATCAGGCTTTGCAGAAACAACCGGAAAAACCGCGCGTGACGCCGCTGGACGTGTTCGATCGCGCGCGTACGCTTTGGCTGAGCGGCGAGCGGCTCAATCTGGGATCGCTCGCAGAGGAAATGGGTGTCAGCCGCGCCACGCTATTCCGCTGGGTGGGCAACAAAGAGTTATTACTCGGGGAAATTTTGTGGTCCTCCTACCAGCCGCTTGTGGATAAGGCGGTGAGTCAGTCGGAAGGCAAAGGGGTCGATTTCATGGTGGACGTGTTCCGTCAGATGAATCTGCTGATCATGAAATCGGAACCGTTGCGCCACTTTATTTCGCAAGATCCTGCCTATGCATTGCGCGTACTGACGTCCAAAGATTCCACCATCCATGCCCGCGTGGTGTCGCTCAACACTGATTTGCTGCAGCAACAGATCAAGGAACGTCGGATCAAACCTCCGTTGAGTGTGGAAAGTTTGTCTTACTTTATGGTGCGGCTGGGGGAGTCCTGTATTTACAGCGAAATGATCAGTGGCATCAAACCTGACGCCCGCCAGTTGGAAGAAGCCTGCATCGCTATCCGCATTTTATTGGGCGGCAAATAAAAAGGCGCTTTCAGCCATCCGGTTTATTTTTCTGCACTGGCCGTTGCGGCCCCGTTTCCTGATACATCACCTGATCTGTTGCGTAATGATGAATTGCGAACGGCGCAGTCACGCCTGAATGGCACGGCAAATGCTTTCTATTTGATAGCGTTTGATTTACCGGTTCAATAATGTTTCGAACAACAATAAAGGATTGCCCCTATGCAGCCGTCTACTCAGGGCAGTATCCGATTACTGATAGCCGTGTGTTTGGTGCTTACCATTGGCTTGGCTGTTCTGTTGTGGGCCGTTCAGCAGCCCCTAAATGAGTCGTCTGCGCCACAATCGGGCGTTATTGTCGCCAGACCCGTCTTCTTATCACCCTTCTTTGATGCAGTTGTGCCGATCGAACCGATCGTAACGGAAGAAATAGCCATTCCAGCGGCATTGTTACGGTTAGATGACGAAGGCAATCTGATCGTGAATGCTGATACCGGTGCTGCGCTGGAAATTCTGCATGTTGCGCTGCAGCAAGCGGATGACAAGGGCGCGTTGTCGCGGCTGGTGAATCGGCTGCGACAAACGCCGGGTGGTGATGCGGGTCATCGTGCTGCGACATTGCTGATTCATTATCACGAGTATCACCAGCGGCTGGCGGAACTGGATTTCAGTTTGTCGGTGTCAAATCATCCAGCGGCGCAGGAAGCGTTGCAGCAGGAACGGGCTCAATTGCGTGCGGTCTATTTTTCGGAGGAGGACGCCGTGCTTCTGTTTGGCGCGGCAACTCGGCAGGCATCATTGCAGCGCGCAGCTGCCAAATTGGAAAATCATCCGTCGATGGAAAGTGAATTCGCATATCTGCGCCGTTAGCGCAGCACGTCTGTATGCTGCGCCTCAGTACGGCCAGTTCTGATCTTTGCGGCGTTTGCCTTTGTCGGGTTTGTCAGGAGTCTCATCGGTTTTGTTGCCCGCTGTTTTCCAGAAGGGAATCAGCCGGGTCAGTTCGCGCATCGATTCCACGCCTTGGGAAATGCCGGAGAAGCGTTCGGTGATCACGCGGATTTCATCCATGTTTTCGGCGATGCGAAATACCACGATGTAAAACTCCATCAAGGCTCGCACGATGGTAGCGACGGTGATGAAACTGATGGGGCCCGCGATGAAGAGATAGAACAATCCGCGCCACCAGGAGGTGAAAAAAGCCTCTACCGTCAGATAGATCATCGCGGTGAGTGTTGACACCAGAATTACGCCGTACAGCACGGGGAACATCTGCACGGTGATGAATTTGGAAAAGGAAAAATCGAACAGCGTAGCCAGATAGATGCGGCAATTAATACCGGCGCGCCGAAACCAGCCGGGGGCAGGGCGTTCTGTATCGGGAGCTGGAGTGCGAGGCGAATCCGTCATGCAGTACTTCCTGTCTGATGGAGCGGGCTGTTCTAGCCACATTTAATGCTAACAATATTCTGTGTCAGCAATATTCTTTACCAGCAATGTCATGCCAACAGTACCAGATCCTGATGGCAATGTAGTGTCGAGTAGTGTCGAAAAAAACGGATTTTCAGGGCTGCGCCTGCAGGCGACGCAGGTAGGGCCTCAGCCAGAGCAAGGTGCCAACGCCCGCCAGTAAATTGCCT
>DATLII010000675.1:0-6404 GCA_035539495.1 Dongiaceae bacterium | reverse complement strand
GCCCGAAAAAAGGCCGCAAGAAAAAACGCTGAGGTTGTCCCGCCGGGGTTGCCACACCGACCCCGGTTCAGCAGAATGCCGCGGCGTCATTCGCCCGTTGCATTATTCGAGAGGAAGCAGCCCCCATGTCCAAGCCGGAGTGGCTCTACGGCATTCACACGGTCGCCGCCGTATTAAAGAAGCACCCCGATCGGGTTCTGGAGCTGAAGCTGCAGGAAAGCCGCGATGATCAGCGCCTGAATGAGCTGGCGCGTCTGGCGCAGAAGGCTGGCGTCAGCAGTCAGCGGGTTGGCAAGCAACAACTGGATCATCAGTTTCCCGACTCAAATCACCAGGGTGTTGCCGCTCGTTGTCGGTTGTCCCAGGCCCTGGACGAAAACCAATTGTATGAAATTCTCGACCGCAAGCAGGGGCCGGCGTTTCTGCTGGTGCTGGATAGCGTCACCGATCCCCACAACTTGGGCGCCTGTCTGCGCAGCGCTGATGCTGCCGGGGTGGATGCCGTCGTCACCACCAAAGACAAGTCCGCCGGTCTGAGTCCTGTGGTGCGCCGGGTGGCGGTAGGCGCCGCCGAAGTAGTGCCCTTCGTCCAGGTCACCAATCTGGCTCGCACCCTGCAGGAGCTGCAGGAACGCAATATCTGGCTGATCGGTACCGAGCTGGATGCTACTGCCAAAAGCCTGTACGACACCGACCTGAAAGGCTCAATCGCCATCGTGATGGGCGCCGAAGGCACCGGCCTGCGCCGCCTGACCCGGGAAACCTGCGATCAACTCGCCTACATCCCCATGCGGGGTGACGTGCAAAGCCTGAACGTGTCGGTGGCCGCCGGCATCTGCCTGTTCGAAACACTGCGGCAGAGACTGTAGTCCTGCCTTGCCATCTCCCCCCGTCTTCTATAGAATCCGCGATCCCTCGACGTCCCTCGTCGCGGGCTAAAAGTTAGTATGTATTCACTCCTTGCCTTACCGACGCACTCCGCGGGCGGAAGGCTTTAATCCGTAAGGAGCATGTCCATGAGACATTACGAAATCGTGTTTATGGTTCACCCGGACCAGAGCGAACAGGTCCCCGGGATGGTTGAGCGTTACAAAAACCAGATCGCTGAAGGCGGTGGTGCTGTTCACCGTCTGGAAGACTGGGGCCGTCGCCAACTGGCTTTCCCCATCAACAAAGTTCACAAAGCACACTACATCCTGCTGAACGTCGAATGTTCCCAGGCTGTGCTGGACGAACTCACCAGTAACTTCAAGTTCAATGACGCGGTTCTGCGCAACATGGTCATCCGTCGTGATGAAGCCGTCACCGAGCAGTCCGCCCTGTCCAAATCCGGAGATAACCGTGGCGAAGCCCCGGCTCGTGCTCCTCTGGGTGACGACGCGGACGACGAAGATGATGCAGACGACGAGGCGGCTTCTGACGAATAACAGAAGCCAACAACCGCTGCAGTGGAAACCAATCAACTGGTTTTGAGTGGCACCGTGACGGAACTCTTCGGGCTCCGTTACACACCGGCCGGTGTTCCCCATCAAAGTTTCATGCTGGAACACCGCTCCCGCCAGGAAGAGGCGGGGGCCGCGCGGGAAGTGCTCTGCCGTATCAAGGTGGAAGCACGGGGCGAGACGATGGTGTCGCGCCTGACCGCACTGGCTGTCAGTGATCGTGTGATCGTGACGGGCTTTCTGGCTCGCTCCCATTACAAGGACACCGCCGCTATCCAACTGGTACTCCACGCCCAGCACATTGAATTACGTTGAAGGAGCCGAACATGGCACGTTTTTATCGCCGCAGAAAATTCTGCCGTTTCACCGCTGAGCAGGTGGTCGAGATCGATTACAAAGATCTGGATACCCTGAAGAACTACATTACCGAGACCGGCAAAATCGTACCGAGCCGCATTACCGGCACCAGTGCGAAGTATCAGCGTCAGTTGGCCCGCGCCGTTAAACGCGCTCGCGCCCTGGCTCTGCTGCCGTACTCCGATTCCCACAAGTAAGCTGATCCCAAGCCAGTGATGCTCCAGTGATGGTACGGCTGGCGCAATGGATCATGAGCGGGCGCCTCCACGCGCTCGCTGCCGCAGTAGTGCTGGGTTTGCTGACGCCGTTCGCCTGGACATCGGTCGCGGTGGTAGCCCTGGTAGCGCTGCGGCGCGGTGCTGTTGATGCGCTCTGGCCAATGGCTGGGGCGCTGACGGTGGCCTTGGCACTGCACTGGAACAGTGGCGATGTGTCGCAACTGGGCGCAGTGCTGGCAGGTACCGCCGGTGCTCTGGTGCTGGCGAACAGCCGGTCCCTGGCCTTGGCAATGGTAACCGTCAGTCTGGCGGCAGGGTTGTATCTGGCGCTATTGCTGCAATGGGCACCGGAACGGTTCGATCAATTAGCCAGTATGCTGGCGCCGTTTTTTGACGAGTTGAAGCAGGCCAGTCCGCAGCCGCTGCTGGCGCAGGTAGATCCCCGCCAGATCGTGGTGGAGGGCATGGGGCTGGTAACCGCCCTGTCTGCTCAGGCCGCATTGATACTGGCTCGCTGGCTGCAGGCTCGGCTGTATAACCCAGGCGGTTTTCGCGCTGAGTTCCATAGCCTGAGGCTGACTCGCCCGATGACCGTCGCGCTGGCAATGGGCATGCTGATTACCCAGTGGTTCAGCGCAGCGACGGTTCTGTTGCCGATGCTGGTGTTGCCACTGGCGCTGGCGGGATTAGGTCTGGTGCATGGGCTGGCGGCACGCCGCCGCGTACAAACGGTAACGCCACTGGTGTTTTTCTACCTGACACTGGTGCTGCTGGCGGGCCCCGCCTTCATGGTGTTGATGGCCGCCGCAGTGATGGACAGTTTTATCGATTTCAGAAAACGAATTGGAACAGCCCGTCCTTGAGGGCGGGCCGATTCAAACTTAAGAGGTAAGCGTGATGGAAATCATTCTGTTGGAAAAAACCCGTAATCTGGGCAATCTGGGCGACAAGGTGCGCGTACGCGCCGGCTACGGCCGTAATTTCCTGATCCCCCAAGGCAAGGCCGTTCCGGCCACTGCAAACAACGTCAAGTTCTTTGAAGAGCGCCGCGCCGAGCTGGAAAAGCAAGCCAATGACAAACTGGCTGCTGCTGAAGCCCGCGCTGCCAAGCTGGCGGAAATCGCCGCTGTGACCGTGCCTGCCAAGGCTGGTGACGAAGGCAAGCTGTTCGGTTCCGTAGGCACCCGCGACATCGCCGACGCCATCACTGCCGCTGGTCTGGAAGTGAGCAAAGCTGAAGTGTTGCTGCCGAACGGCCTGATCCGCGCCGTGGGCGACTACGAAATCAGCCTGCAACTGCACAGTGATGTAGTTGCCAACGTCAAGGTCTCTGTCGTACCGGAATAATCCGGCTCACGCTGGTCATTGCCGTCACGCCTGCAAAACTCTGGTCTTCCCTGCGAAGGCCGGAGTTTTGTTGTTTATGCGATGAGCTCCCGCATCGTCTGCCTATCGATTTTCTCCTGCGCTTCGGCATCCGCTGAACGGTTCTGCTGCACCTGCTAACACGTTGGCAGTCAGCAATACAGCCGTTACACTGGAGTCACATTTCCGATACGCCACTGCCTGAATTCACCTGTCATGACTGACTTTCCCATCGAGCTGCAACTGGACGCGGATCTCGAAACGGCCGCCATCAAGGTGCCGCCCCATTCGATCGAGGCCGAGCAATCCGTGTTGGGCGGCCTGATGCTGGACAACAACGCCTTCGACGATGTGGCAGAGCTGGTGTCCGACGTGGATTTCTATCGCCGCGACCACCGCCTGATTTTCCGCGCCATCGCGCAACTGGCAGAGCTGGGCAAGCCGTTCGATGTGGTGACACTGGGTGAAGCGCTCGACAACGCGGGCATTCTCGATGAAAACGGCGGCATGGCATACCTGGCGGTGCTGGCGAGGAACACGCCCAGTGCATCGAACATAAAAGCCTATGCCGACATCGTGCGCGAGCGTTCGGTGTTGCGGCAGATGATTCAGGTGTCGAACGAAATTGCCGAGTCGGCTTTCCGGCCGGAAGGGCGTTCGTCCACCGAGCTGCTGGATGAAGCCGAGCGCAAGGTATTCAACATCGCGGAGCAGGGCAGCAAGGGTGGCGGGCCTATACCCATCAAGGAGGCCTTGAAGGCGACCGTCGATCGCATCGACCAGCTGTTCAAGTCCGACGAGAAACTCACGGGTGTTCCCACCGGTTTTTCCGATCTGGACGAAAAAACTTCTGGCCTGCAGGGTGGTGCGCTGGTGATCGTGGCGGCCCGTCCGGCCATGGGTAAAACCACTTTTTCCATGAACGTCGTCGAGAACGCGATGATCCGTACGGGCAAGCCGGTGCTGGTGTTCAGCATGGAAATGCCGGCCGAACAGCTGGTGATGCGGATGCTGGCGTCCCTGGGGCGCATCGATATGTCGCGGGTCACTACCGGCAAGCTGGAGGAGGATGACTGGCCTCGTTTCAGTTCTGCGGTGAGTCTGCTGGCGGAGCAGAAACTGTTTATCGACGACTCCGCCGGCCTGAGCCCCACCGAAGTGCGCGCCCGCGCCCGTCGCGTTGCGCGCGATCAGGGCGAACTGGGCCTGATCATGGTGGACTATCTGCAACTGATGCAGGTACCCGGCGCCGAAAACCGGGTGAACGAGATTTCGGAAATTTCGCGCTCGCTAAAAGGCCTGGCGAAGGAAATGAATTGCCCGGTAGTGGCGTTGTCGCAGTTGAACCGGGGCCTGGAACAGCGTCCCAACAAGCGGCCCATCATGTCGGACCTGCGGGAATCCGGCGCGATCGAGCAGGACGCCGACATCATCATGTTCATCTACCGCGACGAGGTCTATCACGAGGATTCGGAAGACAAGGGCATCGCGGAAATCATCATCGGCAAGCAGCGTAACGGTCCCATCGGTACCGTGCGACTGGCGTTCCTGGGCCGCTACACCCGCTTCGAAGATCTGGCCCACAATTCCTACGGAGAATACTGACCCTCATGAGTCGTGGCACCCGCGCCGTGATCGACCTGCGCGCCCTGCAACACAATTTCCAGCAAGTGCGGGCGCGGGCTCCGGCGAGCCGGATTCTGGCGGTGGTGAAAGCTGACGGCTACGGCCATGGTGCGGTGGCGGTGGCGCGCGCATTGTCCGATGCAGATGCGTTTGGTGTGGCCACGTTCGGCGAAGCGTTGGTGCTGCAACAGGCGGGGATTCAGAAGCCGATTCTTTTGATGGAAGGCGTGACCAGTGCGGAAGAATTGCAGTTGGCGGCGCAGCACCGTTTTCAAATCGTGGTGCATCAATTCTGGCAACTGGCGTTGCTGCAGCGGGTGGCGGTGGCAAATCCGCTGGTGGTCTGGTTGAAAGTGGATACCGGCATGCATCGGCTGGGCATTCCGCTCAATGCTTGCATGCAAGTGTGGGAACAGTTGCGGGCCTGTGCAGGCGTGCAGGAAGTGCGTCTGATGAGCCATCTGGCATGCGCTGATGATGTTGCGCATCCGCTCAACCAATCCCAATGTTCGTCTTTTTCCCAGTTGATGACAGCCACGGGCGCCAGCACTGGCAGTTTGGCCAATTCGGCTGGCTTGTTGCGCGGTTCTGCATTTCAACACCAATGGGTACGTCCGGGCCTGATGCTGTACGGCGCTACGCCATTGGCGGAGGCCAGTGCGGAAGCATTGAACCTGCAGCCGGTGATGCAGCTGGAATCCCGCATCATCGCCACGTCGATGGTGCCGGCCGGCGAGACGGTCGGCTACAGTGCCACTTGGTGTGCGCAAAAAGATACGCCGATTGGCGTGGTGGCCATCGGTTATGGTGATGGTTATCCTCGCCACGTTTCATCTGAAGCCTTTGTGTTGATCAAAGGCCAGCGCTGCCCGTTGGTGGGGCGTGTGTCGATGGATATGGTCACCGTGGATATCAGCGCGGTGCCGGATGCCACGCTGGAAACGCCGGTGCTGTTATGGGGCCGTGACTTGCCGGTGGAAGAGGTGGCGCGCTGGGCAGGCACCATCAACTACGAGCTGCTGTGCCAGGTTACGGACCGGGTGGAGCGTGTGTACAGGGCGGACTGAGATGCCGTTCTGGGTGACGTTCTACGTCGCATTCATTGTGATTTCGCTGCCGGTGGGTGTGTACATGCTGCGTCGGCTGGAAAACGATTGGCTGCATCCGGTGGGCGGGTTGCTGTCCACGGCGCTCAGCATCGCTTTCGTCTTTGCCTACTGGATGCCGGATGCGGTGCCCTTCAACACGCCATCCACGATTCTGATGTACCTGTTCATGATTTTCTGGGATCTGTACACCCTGATGCGGGTGCGCACCAAGCTGCCGGAGTATCTCAATATGTCGGAAGATTCCGGGCTGCGGCCGGATTCCGGTACCTGGCTGCTGGGTATTTTGT
>DATLII010000674.1:0-9353 GCA_035539495.1 Dongiaceae bacterium | reverse complement strand
GGTTGCAGTCGATCACCAGCCGCGAGTAGCCGCTGAGTATCAGCGGTGCATCCAGTAACGACGACAACGCATGTGCAACCTCCGCGGCGCCAGGGTCCCAACTGATGTGATCCGCCAGTTGTTGGGCATTCAGGCCCAGATTCTTCATACGAAGTGGCACGCGATTGGATGCGTGATCGCACACCAGCAGCACATTGCTTTTGCCATTGGCATTAATGATCTCGAACACCGGCGGTTCGGAAGGATCCAGAAGCGGAGCAGGTGGGTTCATGCGGGTCAGTGTCTCACTTCGTCGGTCCACACCTTGAAACTCTTCAGCACATTGGGGCCGAACACGTTGCTGAGCGGCACGTCGGTGGCGTCGCGGCCTTGCGCCATCAGGATATGGCCAATGCGCGGAATATTGTTGCGCGCATCGAATGTATGCCAACGGCCGCCGAGATAGGCTTCAAACCAGGCGGAAAAATCCATCGGTGCCGACGTGGCGGGCACGCCAATGTCGCCCAGGTAACCGGTGCAGTAACGGGCTGGAATATTCATGCAGCGGCAGAATGCGATCGCCAGGTGAGTGTAGTCGCGGCAGACGCCGGCGCGCTCGTGAAACGCTTCCAGTGCGGTTTTGGTAACGCGCGCATGCTCGTAGCCGAATTGGATGTGCTGGTGTACGAAATCGCAGATAGCTTGCACGCGTGCCCAGCCCAGCGGTGTATTGCCGAACAGGGCCCAGGCGGTTTCTGACAGTCGGTCGGTTTCGCAATAGCGGCTACCCAACAGGTAAACCAGCGTGTCTGCTGGCAAATCCTCTACTGCATGCTGCTGTGCGTTGGGATGTACGGGATCGGGCTGACCGCTGTCTTTCACCAATGCATTAGTGGAAATGCTGATTTCCCCAGGTGGCGCGATAATGCGACTGCACCAGTTGCCGAAATTGTCGCGATAGGCCGTGATGGGAACCGAAGGTTGAGTGACGATATGATCGGGAACCAGAATGTCGGACGCGCGCGTGTAGTGCAGGTTGAGTGTGAGCAACATGGGTGTGGGTTGGGGGCATTCGTATTTCAACTCATAACCTACCCGGATGTGCATGATGATGATCCTCGGTGAACCGGAGGTGATTCTGCCAGTCATGACTGGGGCTTGTTGTGCGAGTGTTTATTGGGCGTGCTGAGGAAGCGTGTTAGCGTATCCAGTGTGCCTGATGCGTGCAGTGTTGTCCCTGCTTATATGAGATAACGCACGAATCTGGCAATCCGGCGTCTATATTGGTAATTCACGATTTGTAATTCGCCGCGCGTAGGTTTGAAAAAAGCCAATCAGGAGGTTGTGATGTTTAATGGATTGAAACGCTGCACCGGTGTGCTTGCATTCACTTTTGTTGTCGGTGGTTGCACCAGTTTGGGACCGAGTGCGGACGACTGTTCGTGCGCAACGGAAGCCGCCCGGAAAAAAGCGCCAGAATTAAGTGCGGAACGCCTGCTGCTGAGTGAGGGCTACAGCATCATGTACCGGGACGCTTCCACCATCAAACGGTCCGAACTGATTCTGTATGTGAAAACGGAATCGGATCAGGTGGACGCAATCGTCACGGCGGTGGCGGAGCTGGGTGGCGACGTGAAAGAACAGTTGGAGCGGATTGACCGAGATTATCCCGGTGTGCGTATCGATCTTGATCCACTGCCGGAAATGGAAAAGCGCAAACGCTGGGCCGTGGGCGAAACCAAAGCGCGGGATTTTGCGCCGGGGGCAGGCAGCAGCCAGCGCGAATACGAACGCACGGTGTTGATCGCGCTGACCAATGGTATCAATCATCAACGCCATATGTGTAAGGTCATGGCTGAGGCAGAGACGGATGCGGGCCTGAAAAAATTCCTGCTCGACACCGAAAAACGCTATGACACTTTATATGACCGCACCATGAAACTGCTGGAAACGGGATACTTCAGTGATCCAGACGGCAAGAGCAATAATTAGAAGGTAGACAGGGGCAGGGCGAGTACCGATGAGCTAAAAAAATGCCCGGTCAGCGAATGCTGGCCGGGCTTCAATGGTGATGGGATCGTGCTCTGCGGGCCTGTCACCTTATCTTGATGATGTGGCCATGTTCACGATGATAACTTCCACTCGACGATTCTGCTGTCTGCCGGATGCAGAATCGTTAGTGGCCACCGGATCGCCTTCCCCTTTGCCTGTTGCTTCAATCCGGTTCGATTCCACGCTCTGGTGCATCAAATAGGTTTTCACTGCATCGGCGCGTCGCTGGGACAAACTGACATTGGAACCATCGCTGCCCACACTGTCGGTATGCCCTTCAATGACAACGGTGCGATCCTTGTGTTGATTGAGGAACGAGGCGAGTTTGTCGAGGTGGGTGCTGGCACTACCCCTGAGTTCGGACTTGCCGGTGGCGAACAGTAAATCGCCCAGTGTTATCACCAGACCACGTTCGGTGGTTTTCGCGTTCAATTCGACAATCTGGCGTTGCAAATCTTCATTTTGTTGCTGCGCGGCTTTGGTATCCAATTTCGCATTGTCTGCTTCCAGTGTGCGCGAATCCAAACGTGCGCCTTCCCGCTGCTCGCTCAATGACTTGCGCTGGTCTTGCAGCAGGCGGCTTTGCGCTTGAGCTGATGCGATCTCCACTTTGCGGTCTGCCAGATAGACCAGGTGCTGGCCTAGCGCGACATCCTTTTGCGGTTGTTCCGCGGCCCTCACGGCTGATTCGGCGTCCTTGATGGCGACTGGCGCGCGGGTGGCCAGTTGCGGATCGGATTGCAGTTGCATTAGTTTGTTGCGCGCTTCGGTAGCGCCTTCGGGCTTGGTTGGTGATGTCATACATGCGGTTAGCAGCACGGTAGCGATGACAACCGCCGCCTGTTTGGTGGTGCTATGACGGTGCGTTTTCATTGTTGTGCTCCTGTATTGCGCTGCATTTCCTGCTTCAGGCTGTCAGTGCTTTTCATCATTTCGTCATTGACTTCCTGGGCTTTGGCAGCGTCGGATTTGGCGGCTGCCAATTCCGCGTCAACGCGGGATTGTTCAGCCAGTCGCTGTGCCACCATCATGTTTTCCTGCTCAACCGCCGTGCGGGCGGCGGCCAATTTGTCGCGCGCTTCACCTAGTTCGGGTGATGCATAGTCTGCGACGCGGGCTTGTTCCGCTGCGTTGATGGCAGACTCGGCGGCCTGTAGTTCCTGCGTGGGCGGGACAGGTGGCGACATGCAGCTTGTCAGCGTGAAAAGAGCCGCAATAGCGGTGGCAATCAACAACGGTGTAGCAAGTGTTGCTGTTGCGTTTGGTTTGAATGGCGTGAGTTTCATTTTGAATGTCCTTGAAGGTATCGGTCCGACCAAAGAGCGAGCCGGTGTTCGTTTGCGTACGCGGTGTGTTCAGGTCTTTCGCCGCAGGATCAGAAACAGTCCGCCCGTCAGCATCAGACCGATGTCACTCCAGGACAGAAAATCGAATGTCTGCGTTTCGTTTACCGAAGCGGCGGGCGTTGCCAGTTCGGCTTTGGGAAATTCCGTGGTTTCGTTGGATTCGCTGGCGTAGTCAAAACCGTGGGCGAGTCTCATGGTGCTCGCAATGGCCAGAACGGTGGCAGCGATCGCTTGAGCCTTCATGCTGTTTTCTCCTGTTGCTTGTAATTACAGGCTGAATACGTTGGTGATGTTTTGACAGTCCCTACACCAGTCCCTACATGAATAGAGTCGAGGCTGCAGCGATGGCCGCCACCAGAAGCAGGTGAATCAATCCACCCATGGTGTAGGACGTAGCCATGCCGGTTATCCAGAGCATCATTAAAATAATTGCGATGATTGCCAGCATGTGGTGCCCTTTGTTGCCGCCCGATGACCATTGTTGTAGCGTCAGCATGCGCTTGATCGTGCGGTAGTTCGGTGCGGTAGCGCACCCTGCCTAACTAATCGTCGTTTGTGTTCAAAATTCATCCGCGAAGTGTCAACGGTTGTGATCCAGGGCGGTTTTAGGTGTACTCTGTTCGGCAACATACCAAAGAGTATTCGCCTATTTCACAAGGATGCCGCAATGCCAGAAACACGTTCAGGTAAACCTGCTGCCAAATGTGCATCGTCTTCTCCGTCGCCGCTTCAAAACCATTTGTTGGCAGTGCTTCCGAAGAAAATTCAGGATCGTATCTTTCCGCAACTTGAGTTGGTGTATTTTCCGCTTGGAAAAGTGCTGTATGAGTCCGGCGACACGTTGCGCCACGTTTATTTTCCTACCGACACCATCGTGTCGTTGCTGTATGTGATGGAAAATGGTGCGTCAGCGGAAATCTCCGTGGTGGGAAATGAAGGCGTGGTCGGCGTGGCGCTGTTCATGGGAGGCGAAAGCACGCCCAGTCGCGCAGTGACGCAGAGCGCCGGTCATGCATACCGTTTGGCGGGGCAGAAGCTTAAAGACGAGTTCAATCTGCATGGCGAGGTCTTGCATTTGCTACTGCGTTATACCCAATCGTTGATTACGCAGATGGCGCAGACGGCAGTTTGCAACCGGCATCACTCGATTGATCAGCAGTTGTGTCGCTGGTTGTTGCTGGCAATGGATCGACTGCAAGGAAGTGAGATCAATATGACCCAGGAATTGATCGCGAACATGCTGGGTGTTCGGCGCGAGGGTGTGACGGAGGCGGCCGGGAAATTGCAAAAACTCGGCGTGATTAATTATAACCGGGGCCACATCACGGTGTTGGATCGCTTCAGGCTCGAGCAGTTGAGCTGTGAGTGTTATGAGGTTGTGCGTCGGGAAACCGAACGTTTGTTGCCATATGTTCCAGATAGTGGTGGCGAAAAGAATCGATAATTGTCATAAATCAATATAACGAATGTCAGTAATCAAATTTATCTGTGTGCTATAGCGAACGGACCCGTTTAAACGAATTCTGCAGAATTGGATAGTGGGACTGTCCGGCATCTTTCCTTCACCCCATCCCCATTGAATGCCGCAGGATACGCTGATGCCAACCGTGAATCCAATGCCCGTGGCCAACGAATTGATTGACGCGTTGCCGCGCAGGGAACGCAGCCGTATTCTGAGCTGCTGCACGTTATTGAATCTGGAGTTCGGCGAAGTTCTGTGTGAGCAGAATGGTGTGTTCAGTCACGTTTATTTTCCGCTGACGGGCTTTATTTCGTTGGTGACGTCGTTGCGTGATCACCCGCCTTTGGAGGTGGGGATGATCGGCAATGAAGGCATGCTGGGTGCGACATTGGCGTTGCGGACGACAACAGCGCCAGTTCGCGCCTTGGTTCAGGGGGCGGGGACCGCACTGCGAATGTCAGCCCCTGACTTTCTGCGTGAGATGGATAGTGGTGCGGGCTTGAAACGGGTGCTTTGCCAGTATTTGTTTGTGCTGATGGCACAGGTGTCACAATCGGCGGCCTGTGTGCATTTTCATGAGATTGAGCCAAGGCTGGCCCGCTGGTTGTTGATGACCCACGATCGCGCCCATTCCGATAATTTTTATCTGACGCATGAATTCCTGGCGGGCATGTTGGGGGTGCGCAGAAGTGGAATCACGATAGCCGCGGGCGCTTTGCAGACAAAAAAGCTGATTCGTTACAGCCGAGGGGAAATCAGGATTCTGGATCGGAAAGGCCTGGAGGCGGTGTCCTGTGAATGTTATGGGGCGGGCGTGAATATGTATACCCGTTCGCTCGTAGAAATGAGGTCGCACTGAAAACGGTTATCTGGCCGGCAACATCCGCTTTCAGTTGATCAGCGTTTCAAGTTACGACTTTTCTGCGGGAATACCTTTTCTTCGTGAATACAGCGCCATCAGCGGCTTCATTGAAATTCCATGCAACACAATGGACAGTGTCACTGCGGTCAGCGTGAGTGAGATGATCTGTTCTGCGAGCGGGCGTGGCAGGCCATGGTTGATGGCATACATCAGATAATAGATGGAACCGATGCCACGGATGCCGAACCACGAAATGAGAATGTGCTGGTCGCGTGATGCTGTCGCGCCGAGCAAGCCCAGCCATACCGAAATGGGGCGGACCACCAGCAGTAGCACCGGAAAGAACCAGATTGTGGCCGTCGAAAAGGTGATGTAAGCCAGCATTGAACCCACCACCAATACAATCGCCACTTCCGCGATGTGCTCAAGTTGTTCGTTGAAACCTCTCACTTCCTGCGTCATGTAGGCGCTGGCGTATTGCGAGTGGCTGGCCAGCGCGGTGTGTGCCTGCCTGCTTTGTAAACCGGTTTCCCTTCCGTTGGAATGGTTGTCTTTGCCGGGATGTTCCTTTACCCGCTGCAATGCGAGGCCGGCGGCAAATACGGCGAGGAATCCATAGGTGTAGCTGACGACGGCCACTCCATAAACCAGCGCAATAAGTCCCAGTGCGAGAAATTCATCGAGGCCGATGGATGTTTTATGACGGCTGCGCAGATACACCACCAAACGACCAATGATCATGCCCAGCGTGCCGCCAATGACCAGGCCGCCGCTGATGGCCCAGAGTACGTCCAGCGTCAACCAGCGCCAGCCCCAGGCACCCAAATCGTGCAACCCCAGCAGACCGAGGCCTAGCATCACGAAGGGAAACGCCGCGCCGTCATTCAGTCCACCTTCGCCTGTCAAACTAAAACGCAGCCGGTCCCGGTCGCTGGTGCCGAGCACTTGAACATCGGAAGCCAGCACCGGATCGGTGGGAGCCAGAATTGCGCCCAATAAGACGGCGGCGCCCAGAGGGAGGCCCAGACCGAAGACACCAATGGCGGTGATCAACGCCACGGTAATGGACATCGACAGCAGGGCCAGACGCACTGGCAAATGCCAGCCGCGGTCCTTCAGCGGCAGTCCCAGCTTGAGGCCGACGGCGAACAGAGAAATCAGCACCGCGGCTTCGGTCATTCTTTCCAGAACGGTGAAATAGAGGTAAGGATCAGGCGATAGTAGCGCCCATCCAGCAGGACCGATTCCAAAGCCGACGGCCAGATACAGTATCGGCGTACTCATGGGCAATCGCTGCAGCACCGTACCTGAAAGCGACATGGTGATGAGCATGGCGCCGGCTAATAGTGCCCAGGTTTCAAACGACATTGAAATTTTGCCTCCTGAATTGGAGCAAAATAGCGTCAATCCTGTTCAAGGTCGGTGCGATGGCGCACAGACGTTGCCAATCTATAAGACTACGGTTGAATTCCTTCAAGAGGGCTGCGAATACTCACCAACATCGACGAGAACTCATCATGTCTATCCAAGACAATGTCAAAGACGACGACATTTCAAATGCATCTGCATCCGCTGAAAAAAAAGTAGGAAGACCCAATCTGTCGGGCGAGTTGAACAGATTTGCCAAGGACATCGAAGCACTGCTCATGCAGGCAACCACGCTCACTGGCGAAGAATTGAGCCAGATAAAAGCCAGGCTCTATGCGCGCGTTGCTGAAGCGCAGGAACGCGTGGAAGGATCGGGTGAGGAATTTTCCGAACAATCTCGCCAGCGCTCTGCTGCCGCCAACGCTGGTGTCCAGCAGCAGCCGTGGCCAGTGATGGGAGAGAGCGCAATCGCGGGTCTTCTGCTGGGATTTGCACTGGCTCGCCGCCTCTGAGTAATACCTGCCACCGATAGGCGCTGCTGTTGAAGGATGCGCGCCAATTTCGCTACTCGAAACACGTTGTGAGGAGCTTGACGGTGAATTAAGAAAATCTGGAAAGGAATTCATCATGTCCATTCATTCTCCTGCATTGAGCGAAGACTTTCTTTCTCGAATCCGGGAGTCTCAATCGGGTTCGGTATCGTCGCGTGGGCACATCGCTGTCACGCTGGGTCCTGCGGTTAAGGGCGTTCACACCAATCCGGCTGCTCCGCAACCTCAAGCAGATCCATCGTTACCCAGTCTGCGCGATTATGCTGTGAGGGTCATGCAACCCGGAAGGGTGTTGGGTGACGCCACCCGTATTCAGGGTGAGTTTGTGCACGACGCCGTTGTGTTGAATCCCGGTTGGTTTAGCGGCGTTGACCCGGGTCAACTTTATCCGCAATCCGGGAATGTTCCCTTTAGTGTGACGGATCATGTATATCTGCCGCCGGACGCCAACACGATGTTGTGTGTGACGCACCGGTGTATACGCAACCGGTATGCATCCAGTTCGATTGTGGCAAGCCGTCAGCGGTTGCCGCAGTGGTTGAACTTGGATGCGGCGGTGCTTCATTGCGCCGCCGGAATTGGTATCTGGCATTGGGCGAGCACGGACTACGGCACTGAGCCGGATGTGGTAATGGCCTGTTGTGGTGACATACCCACGCGCGAAACCCTGGCGGCGGTGGATCTGCTGCGCCGCTTCTTTCCTGCTTTGAAAATCCGTGTTGTGAATGTTGTGAATCTGATGATGCTGCAATCCAGTGGTCAGCACCCGCGTGGTTTGAGCGATCGATTCTTCAGCACATTTTTCCCGCCCGACAAACCGATCATTTTCGCCTTTCATGGTTACGCAGCGCTGATTTACTGGTTGACCGGACTTCGTTCTGATCTTGGCGAGCTGAAGGTGCTTGAGTACAGGGAAGAGGGCCCGATCACCACGCCTTTTGACAAGGTGGTGCGGTACGAAATTGATCGGTTTCATTTGGTCAGGCAGGTCATCGAGTGTTTGCCACAACTGCACGATTGTGCCGCTGATGCCCGCCGTTATATTCGTAATTGGCTGACAACGCATCAGCGTTATGTTGCGGAGTATGGGGAGGACCTGCCGCAGATCCGCAACTGGACCTGGGGCAGCGAGCTGTAGTTGCCGAACTATTGTTGCCGACCTATAGTTGCCGAATTATAGCTGCAACGCCGCGTCCGCCAGTGTTGCGGGTGGCGTTGTCTGCCGGCGTGATACCGCATTCCACAATGCAATCACCGGCACTTCGGGATAATGCGGACTGAACGTGAGAATGCTGATCGATGCCATGGCCAGTGGAAAATGTGCCGCTGCCATTAGCGGCAGGCCAACCCAGCGTACTGCCAGCGCGCTGCCAAACTGCCCGTGGGAAAACAGCGCAATGTTGCCGCGCAATGTGCGCAGACGGGAAATCTGCCGGTCGGCGCGCGCGGTAATCTGCTCGGGTGTTTCACCCTGCGGGCAACCATGTTGGTACAGATTCCAGTCCGACTGTTGGCGTCGGATATCCATTGGACGTTTGCCCTCGTAATCACCGTAATCCCACTCTGCCAGATCCGGCTCGATTTCGGCCAGCTTGCCCAGTTTGGCCAGTCGACAGGCCTGGCGTGCGCGTAGGCGTGGGCTGGTGAGTGCCTGGGAAAATGGCACATCGCCCAGGCGTTGCGCCACTTCCTGTGCTTCCAATTCACCGTTCGCTGTCAGCGCAATGTCCGTG
>DATLII010000673.1:0-3458 GCA_035539495.1 Dongiaceae bacterium | reverse complement strand
CAGGATGTTGAGGACGGTGGCGGCATCGGCGGCGGGTGCTGGCCGTTTGGCGCTGAAACGATTCAGGATTTTCAGATGACGGACAAACCGGCGGCAATGTACGCACAGAAACAGGTGCCACCACATGGCCAGCCGGCGTTTCCAGGTCACCCGCCCTTCAATCAAATCGGTGGCCTCGTGGGCCATGTCACGGCAGCTCAGCATTCTCCGGTCACCTGATATCGATCAATCACTTGCAACAGTCGTAGCCGCGCCCGATGCAGCAACACCCGTACATTGGAGTCGCTGAGCTGCAGGATGTTACAGATCTCCTCCAGACTTTGCTGTTCCAGGTCTCGCAGGGTGAACACCGCTTTCTGGTTGGGGTTGAGTTGTTCCAGCGTCACCTCGATGCACTTCTGCAACTGGGCTTCTTCCAGCAGTTGGTCCGGCGATTCGATATGCCAGTCCGGCGGCGGCGTGCCCCAGTGGCCGTCGGCATGGAAGCGGTGGCTGTCCAGATAATCCACGCCGGGTTCCGCCAGATCCTCCAGCGCCACGATGCGTTTTTCCTTGCGCAGCCGGGTACGGGCCTCATTGCCGACGATGGTGTAAATCCAGGTTTTCAGTGACGAACGCCCCTCGAAATCCGGCAACGCGCGGTACACCGAAACCCAGGCTTCCTGCACCACTTCTTCCGCCAGGCTGTCGCCGATAATGGCACGCGCCACTGCCACCAGCGGGCGATGCAGATGCGTGACCAATAGCTCGAAGGCGCGATGATCGCGACGGCGCAGTTGTGCAACGTGTAGGTCCGACAGCAACAGCGTGGAATCAGTCATGAGTTGTCGGCGGCTGGTCGAACAACTCCAGCACGCAGGTAGCCTTGTATTCGTCGATGTTCAGGAGCAGGGTATAAACATGATCCGGCTGCGCGGTCCATTCCAGTTGTGCCGGCTCCAGCAGATCGCGATGAGTTTCCCACGAGATCCCCCGCCAGCGCCAGTAGCATTCGCCTTCCACTTTGATACGCCCAGGTGCCAGCATACGGTAATCGTCGCGTTGCAGCGGCACATCGCCCACGCTGACGCCATTGATGCGGCGGATCAACAGGCCGGTGTACACAGTGCCACCCGCATAGGGTTTGGCTTCGCTGGTGGTGAAACCCATAACGATGGCGGCTTGCCCTTGCAAAGGCGGTAGCGGCGGCGCTGAGGCGCAACCGTGAAGACCGAGCGCGGCTAATGCTGCGACGGCCAACGATGTTGTCGTTGGAAATGTGAATCGCGCGGGGTGATCGCCGCTGTCTGATCTCATGCGGTTTTCAGAAATTCCGATTTCAACCAGCCGATTTTGCCGTTCACCCGCACTTGATGCCAGCCCGCTTTCTGATCCAGCACATCCACGATCGTGCCTCGCGGCAAGGGCGGTGCGATGGTGTCAGCATTGGCGCGCGGTTCAGCGCGAAAATTCAGCGAACTGGCAGTGACGTAACCTTTGCCTAACGCCGGCATGGCGGGATCGATGCCGCCGTCCGGTTTGCGGTTGAAGCCGGTGTCTTCATCGCGGCCTCGATTGATCAGACGCTGGCGTAGGCGATCCAGTGGAAACGCGGGGCCGGGATCGTCCTTGCGGCCTGGCGCAATTTCCTCGTGGCCCAGAATTTCCCATACCGGATAACTGGCGCACAGCGCGCCGCACAGCGCGAAAGCGGCGCTGATCTGTTCCTCGGTGTAGGCCAGCCAGAAACTTTCGCTACGTTCGTTGCGATGCACGGCAGCGATGACCTGATCTGGCGGATACTGTTTGCCGAACGCTGATACATAGCCGCCGCCTTCGGTGCGCTTCAAGCGGCCGGGATTGTCTAACTCGATGCCGATGGACAATTTGTTGTAGCCGCTGCGGCCGCCATGGCTGCTGGCGCCGGCGTGCCAGGCCACCGTGTCGAACGGCACCAATTGGGTGATGATGCCGTCGCGTCCGATGACGACATGAGCCGACGCTTTCGCCTGTGGATCACACAGCCAGTTGATGGCGGACGCAGCAGAACTGCCACCGGTGAAATGCATGATGATGGCGTCGGGCATGCCACTGGCGAACGCGGCGCCGTGATTGGGCGACGCCTTGAACGGCGCGCCCACGATGCGATGCTGTTGAATGACGATATCCATATCGGTCTGCCTTAGCCGACGGGCAATTCGCGGGGTTTGCTGCCGTTGCCGGTGATGGCGCGCACTGCGCGATTATTGGCGCCGGCTTTTTCCAGCGAGCGACCGATGGACCAGGTGCCGACGATGCCACCCCAGGCCCACCAGAATTCCGCTGGCAATTGAATGCCGCTGTTGATCGCGCAATTCTGCACGCCTTCATTCACCGTGCAGGTAGCGGTGGCGTTGCCACGCAAAAATTGAATGCCGGGAATCAGACAGTAATTCAGAAAAATCAGGCCGAGCCCGAAATACACGACAGTAGGGCGGGCGCGCTTGGTGTAGTTGTCACCCTGATTCAGCTCCGCCACCAGCACCCGTTCCTTGGCTTCCAATTCCTTGCGCAGCGTTTGCTCCAACTCGCTGTCGCGTTTTTGCAGCAAGGCTTCCACTTCAATTTGAAATTGCTGCTTTTCTTCGCCGCTCAGGTGAAATTTGTCGGCGACATTTCCTACTTCGGAAATGATGTTTCCCGCATTGCCGCCCAGAAGATTGGTGATCCATCCCATTGTCCGCGCTCCCTGAACAATCCATGCCGAAGGGTGCTGCTCATTTGCAGAACTGCGTGGCGAAATAATGGATCTGGCTGCGGGATCTTGTCTAATGGATTTTGGGACAGAAGCAGCGTGCACTAATACCTGCTGACTAACGGTCGGAAAAAAGCAGTCGGAAGTATCGACAGGCGTCGGCTTAGCGCCGACCCCGTGCCAGATAACCTTTCCATCCGCCCAGTTCGGTAATGTCTTCAGCACCTTGCAAGCCGTAAGGTTCGCAGATGAAACCGGATTCCCAGCGACCATCGGCCAGTTGCACTTTGCCGATGCCCAGCGGTGCAGCAATCTCGGCGACGAAGGATCCGAACTGTTCACGCGGCACCGCCCAGACTTCCACCGGCAGCGCCACACCATTGTCTTCCCGCATCAAGCCGGGCCGAAACGGTGGGCCGCCGGCCAATGCATACATGCGATAGTGAGGGGCGGTGGTGGTGGCTTCGATTTTGTGAGCGCCGCGTTCCGCCAGTTGCCAGTGCAGTGCGAGGCCCTCCAGATGCGCGCCGCACACCACGACAGGGATGAGCGGCTGCGGACCTTTGCTGGCAAAGCTGCAAGGCGGATTGGGTTTTTCAGTGGCACCCAGTGTGGAGGTTGCGTGCGCATGCAGTTGTGCTGCCAGCGCCAGTAGACGCTTATCGTCGAACGCGCGCTGGAATAGCGTGACGCCAAAACCGCTGCCATGACCAAAAAATCCAGTGGGCACAGTGACCGCCGCCAG
>DATLII010000672.1:0-6333 GCA_035539495.1 Dongiaceae bacterium | reverse complement strand
ACGCCAATGCAACGGCGGGTGCAGCCAACCTCCCAGCAACCGCCCGCCCAAACCACCGACGACCGTGGCTGATACGTAATAACCCATCACCACATTCAAACGCTCTGCCGGCAGCGACTTTGCCAGATACGCTGCCACACACGTCGTCAACGCGGGCACAAACAAACCCTGCAGAAAGCGGCCCGCAATCAGCAACGTAATATTATCGGTTAGAACGCAGATCAGCCCGCCCAGCGCCACGCACACGCTGCCCACCGCCAGCAGTGGCCGGATCGGCAAACGGTCCGCCAGCACGCCGAACGGAAGATTGGAAATGGCAATGCCCAACACCACCGCGGAAATCGTGAACGACACCACCACGCTGCTGACACCGAATTCCTGCTGCAGCACGGGCAATACGGGTTGCGTGATATAAATATTGGTGAACGCCGCCGACACCAGCGCGAACACCACAAGCTGCAAACGCAACTGGGCGACGTCAGTCATCTTTTTTGTCCGGCACCACCACCGCCACAGGCCGACGGTTGGATCGCTTATCGTCCCAGCTCAACTCTTTCGGATCGTACCAATCGATTTCCTGCTGCACAGATTCACGAGTAGGCACCGACAAGGTGTCCCACAGAAAACGAAACGCCTCCAAGCCCTGACGCCGCCGGCTCACCACTTTGCTTTGCAGTTTCGAAACGATGCCGGGCAACTTCAACGCGTCGCCCAACTTACCGGGCACCGTGTAGATCTGACCCAGGTATTTGCGCCGATGCGTGCGCCGCGCCAGCACACTTTGCAGTGCCAGCGCTGCCGCCAGCGCGGTTTCTTCGTTGAATGCGTCGGAGTCAATCATGACGGCTCCACCTCTCAGCCTTCGCGACGCCGTAACTGCGTCAGCTTGGCTTCGATATCACGGCCCACCGCGATCTGTGGCTGCGACGGTGTTTTTTTCTCCTCTTTTTCCGTCCGCTCGATCCACTGCCGCGCCTGCTCGAACGCTTTTATCCAATCCGGCTGCGTCGGAAACGCTTCCTTGAAGTACGCCCGACCGAAATACGTCATATCCGATTCGTCGGAACATCCGAACGAGGTGCGATCCGCCGCCGCAGCGGTCATCACCAGCCGATCTTTTCTTTTCAACACCGGCACGAAGCCCCCGGAATAGCAGGCCGACACCATCAGGATCTGATAACGGATGCCGGATTTTTTCAGAATCTCCGCCAGCGTAGGCGCATCCAGATCCGGCAGACGCAGGCCGTTCTGATGCAAGGAAAAACGGTGATCGGCACTGCCGTGGCTAGTCAGGTACAACAGCAACACATCCTCATCGGCGTTCATTTTCGCCGCCAAAGCCTGCACCGCTTTTTCCAAACTCACACGGGTTGCCATGCTGGCGTCGCCCACGCGAAAACGATCATTGATCAGCGTAACGCTGTGGCCATCCAATGGATAACGCTGCTGCAATTGCTGGGTGACGAAATCGATCTCGCGGCCAAACACACGCTGGGAGCCATCACCCGCAACACCCAGGTAATACAGTTCCGTCACGCCAGGCACACCTGCCTGCACCTGCTGCAGTTGCTGCTCCAGTCGCGGCGCTTCGGTATACAGGGCCTGCTCCAGTTTTTCCGCGGTATGCTCCACAAACGCAGGCACATCCGCCGATATCAACGTGCCGTTACGCCACTGGCCGCTGTAACTGAGCACGCCATGCTGCGGCTCCGGCAAATGCATCACGCCCTTGCCATGAAACTGCCCGTACTGGAATTCACCTTCGTAGCGACTGTTATCGCGGTCGTAAAAAATGCCTTTGCCCTGGTACTGCCAGAATTCGAAAGCGCCAACGTAGCGATTACCCTCGCCGTCGCTGTATTCACCCGGCCCTTTCAAATTGCCGTCGACGAACGTGCCTTTCCAGCTTTCACCATCGCCACTGAAATATTGGCCTTCGCCATTGAAGGTCCAATCTTTGAAGCTGCCGCTGTATTGAAACTCGCCGTCCACCGTCAGGCTGCCCTGGCCGCTGAATTCGTCATTGACGAAATCGCCCTCGTAAATTTGGCGTTTGCGGGTGAAGCGGCCGTGACCGTGCAGCTTGCCATCCTTGAATTGGCCGACGTACTGATCGCCGTTGTGGTATTTCAGCGTGCCCTGGCCTTCAGGATTGCCGCGCACAAACTGGCCTTCATAGCGGCTGCCAGCGGCGTAGGTGAAAACACCGCGGCCGTGATACAGGCCCTGCTCGAATTCACCTCGGTAGTGACGGCCATCCGGCCAGCGGATCTCGCCGGGCCCCTGCAGGCGGCCGTTCAGTAACGGCCCGCTGTAGTCGCCGCCGTCGGGCAACTGGCCAACGGGTGACGACACCCCTTCGCGGATGATGAGACCGATGAGGAACGCCACCGTAAAGGTGGCAATGAAGGCGACCCGATGCATGGGGATGTCCTGGCTGGCTGCGTGTTTTCCACTCCAACCCCACAGCTTAGCCAATCAGGTCCAGTAAGGGAACGGGCGCCACCCGGTGAGCTGCCTAAGCCGGTTTTTCCAAAGTCCGCGGTCGGCTCACAGCAGACGTAACTGACGGGCCTTGCTCACCGCGTCGGTGCGGCTGCCCACCGCCAACTTAGCGTAGATGTTTTTCAGATGCCACTTGGTGGTGGCCAGGGAAATGCCCGCGCGCCGGCTCACTTCCTTGTTGCTGGCACCCGCCTGCAGCAGGCGCAGAATCTCGCCTTCCTTGTCGGTCAGCGCTTCCACAGGCGCCAGGGCTTGTTGCGGCGGCACCTCAACCCCGGCCGCATCCAGCAGCGGGCCGAACATGTCGATATACAGCGACGGCAGGGGCCGGATCACGCCGCTCTCGATGGCGCGCCGCATCAGCAACGCCGATCCAGGCGCCTCGTCGAACAGAGTACGGCTGAAGCAGGCCAGGTGGGTCTGCCGCATGGTGTCCGCCAGCAGTTGCAGAGCACCCGCTTCATCCTGACGCCGCCAGTGCAGCAGGGCCAGATGCGTGCGACACAACGCCCAGCGGAAAGCGCAGCCCTGCTGCAACGTCACCTGACACAGTTGCCGCAATATTTCTTCCGCCGCATCCAGTTCGCCCCGGCTCTGCAGGATCAGCACGAAGGCAATGCCCAATCGTTCGCGACAATCGTCATACAGGGTCTGCGCGTGCCAATAGCCCGCCGCCAGTTTATCTTTCAGCGCAAAATCCCGTTCCACCTTTGCCAACAAGTCATGGTCGCTCACCGCCACACCGTGCAGCACACGTTCCAGCGCAATCTGGCTGGAAAAACGTTCGTAGTTGCCGTGCTGCAACACCCGCGACAGATAATCCAGCAACCGCAGCGCTTCGCGTTCATGGCCTTGCTGAAAACGGATCCGCGCGAGCAGGCAATAATTTACAGAAATCACTTCCGTGGCACAGGCGCTGGACACTTTGGGCAACAGCTCCCGCAGCATTTTTTCCGCTTCGTCCATCCGATTCTGTTCGTAGCGAATCACCGCGATCGACGTGGCGGAATTCACCCAGCCCGGCGTCATCGGCGCATGCCCGCGTTCGCGAAATGCGGTTTCCGCCCGGAACACCGACGCCGCCATGTGGCCTTGCGCGCGTTCCGTCAGCACCAGAATCAGATCGGCAAAACTGCTTAAATAATCGTGGCCGTTCTGGCGCAGAAAATCTTTCGCCCGCTGCGCTTCCACTGCCGCCGCGCCAAAGCGCCCATTCAATAAATGGTGATACGCACGCATGGCGCGATAAAACAGCCGCAGATCATGGTGATGTGCCAGCGTAGCTTCGGCCTGGTACAACGGGTTGTGCACGAAATCCGTATCGCGCTGGAACAGCTCCAGTACGCAATGCAGAAATTGCATGGAGTCGGCATCGGCGTAACGGCCCTGCAACGTGCCTTGTTGCAGATGTCGCTCCAATTCCGCCAAAAAATACGTCGCCTGATTGAAGCGGCGCGAAAATAGCAAACCCGCCACAAACGGAAACGCAATATCGCTTTGCGCCACCATCGCCTCTTCAGGCAGCTGATTGGCCCATTCCACCAGCACATCCAATTCGCCCTGGCGAATCCAATCCTCGGCGCACCGTTGCAGCAAGGCTTGCATGCCATCGCGATCATCACAGGCGCGCAGCAGTTCCAGCGCCTGCACATAATCCTGCTGCGCTTCGTACCACTGGGCAGCGCTTCGATGCAGCGTAATGATCTTTTCCGGATGCTCCACCCGCAGCCGGTGCTGCAGGAATTCGCGAAACAGGGAATGGTAGCGATAACCAGGCCGCGGCCCGTCCACCGCCTGAATGAACAGCTGATTCGCCATCAACTGTTCCAGCAGCTGGCTCGCGTTGGGAATATCCAGCAGGCGGTTGCACAGATCCGCCTCCAGCGTTTCCAGCATCGACGTCTGCAGCAGAAAATCCCGCACCGCTTGCGGCTGCTGCTCCAGCACGGCATCCGCCAGATATTGAATCACTTCGGGATGATTGCCGTTCACGTGCTGCTGCAATGGCTGACGCCCGCGCCGCGCCGACAGCAGAATCAGTTTGATGCCGGCGATCCAGCCTTCCGTCATTTGCGCCAGCTGGCTCACGTCGTGGCTGTCCAGATCGGCGCCTTGCAGTCGACGCGCCAGGGCTTCGATCTCGCCCGGCTCCCAACGCAGATCGTGAATATCCAACAGCAGCAGTTCGTCTTCCAGTTTCAACCGGCTCAACTGCAACGGCGGATGAGTGCGCGACGCAATCACGAAATGCACCGGATGCGGCAGATGCAGCAATACATCCGCCAACGTGCGATGAATGGCGGGGGCGGCGATGAACTGGTAATCGTCCAGCAGCACGAACAGCTCTTCCGTCAGCGCGGCAAAACCCTGACGCAGGGATTCGGAAATGGCGTCCACGGAAAATTCCACGTCGTCCGCCAGCTGATTCAGGTAATAGGCATCGAAGCCAGGCTGCACGGCGCGAATAGCCGCGATCAGATCCGAGAAGAAACGCACGGGATCATTGTGGGCCGGCTCCAGCTTCAGCCAGGCCATCGGGCGGTGGCTTTGATGCTGACGATGCCACTGACTCAGCAACGTGGTTTTACCCGACCCGGCGGGGGCCTGCAGCGACGTGAGTTTGAAGGCACCGGCCTTGTCCAGCAGGGCCAGCAACTGAGGGCGCGGCAACCAGTCAGGTTGTGGCGCAAGGGCGGCATCCGGTGTTGCTAAAGAAGGCGCCGATAAGGAAGGGGCGGCAGGCATGGCTACTGATCTTATTGTCGTTATGAGTAATCCCTGTGGTTGCAACGTACCATCCAGGCTGCGGCTCGTTCAAGCACCGTTCAAACACCTTCAAACATAAACGGGGCGATGAATGGCCAGTCACCCCCCTCCCGGGATGGGGCGCGATTGACCGCATCATGCAAAGATGGCCGCCTGGGCCGCCGACTGGTCGATTTCCGGCATGGCCCCTTGCACCCACAACAGGTATAACGACATGAATAACAAGAATATTGTCTGGCTGGCGCCGTTCACGCTGGCCCTGGCAGCCTGCCAGCCGGCGGGGGATTTCCCCGATCAGAACGGGCTCTGCGATTTCGAACAACTGAGGGAAAGCGAACGCGCCGCTTCGGCCGCTGTTTTCCCCGCGCCAGTGATCACCAGCATGGCGGTGAACGGCGCGGTGGTCTGGGAATCCACCAATCCCCCCGCCACGCCGCCCACACTGCGGCCCAACGACACCATCACCCTGACCGGCACCGGCTTCGGCAACGGTACCGACACCGATTTCAGCAAGATCATGATCGGCAACACCCGGGTGCTGGAAACCAACCTCACCATGTACAAGCAGAAGTTGGATATCGAAGCCCAGGTGAATTACGAGGTGAACCAGATCCTCAGCACCTGGCCCAAGGACGTGCAGAGCTGGACCCCCACCCAGATTCGCTTCAAAGTGCCTGGCCACGTCAGCGGCGGCCCGCTGCGCCTGCAAATTCAGAAACGCACCGGCTATCTGGAATCCCTGATCAATCCCGGCCAGCCGCACAACGTAATCGACGCGCTGACCAAACGCATCACCGCCGATGACTTTCCGCATGAATGCGACATCGTCTCCAAGCTGAGCGCAGCCAAAAGTGCTACGCCGATTCCGGTCACCGTGGTGAACAGCGGTTTTGCCGCCTTGGAAAAACGCGGCCGCGAAATTTTCTGGGGCTACGATTTCAACATCGGCCTGGCGCATGCGGTGCGCAATCTGAGCTGGAAAAACATTTTCGAATACAAGACCACCGACCCCATCACCCGTGAAATAGCAGACCCAGCCAAGTTGTTCGGCGCCTATCCCAC
>DATLII010000671.1:0-4560 GCA_035539495.1 Dongiaceae bacterium | reverse complement strand
GACACCCCCCTCCCCCTGTGCCACACTTAACCTATTAAGTGTTTGATCCTCATACCGACAGGAAGTACCCCATGGCAGCTCCCCGCTGTAAGGCACCCACCTCCCTGGGTCTGGAATTCCCCCTGAGCGATGACATCCTGGGCAACTACCTGCGCCCGGAGGAAGAGCTGGTACAGGAGCTGCTCCTGGGCTACACGCTGGACACCAAAACCCGCGACCAGACCCGCGCCTATGCCCGTGACCTGCTCAACGCGATCCGTAACGCCAAGCCCGGTCTGCGCATCGAAACGCTGCTGAAGGAGTACGGCCTCGACAGCAAAGAAGGCGTGATCCTGATGTGCCTGGCGGAGGCGCTGCTGCGTATCCCGGATCAGGACACCGCCGAACGTTTTCTGCAGGACCGGCTGGAGCAAGGCAATTGGGCCGAGCACCTGGGGCACAGCGACGCACTTTGGGTGAATGCGTCGACCTGGGGCCTGCTGTTCACCGGCAAGTTGTTGCACCATGCCGACCAGCCGGCGAAATCACTCAAGGAATCCCTGCGCCAACTGTTGCGCAAGATGGGCGAGCCGCTGGCGATGGCGGCGATCCGTCAGGCCATGAACGTCATCGGCCATCAGTTTGTTGCCGGTGAAACCATTCCCGACGCGGTGAGCCGCAGTCGTGCCGAAGTAGAAAAAGGCTATACCCATTCTTTCGACATGTTGGGTGAAGCGGCCATGACGCCGCAGGATGCCGAGCGCTACGCCGAGTCTTATCGCCGCGCCATTCTTGATATTCACAGCCATTACGAAGGTCGGCCTCAAGCGGGAAGTTTGTCGATCAAATTGTCCGCGTTGCACCCGCGCTTCGAGCTGCGGCAAAGCCAGGCGCTGGATGCACTCCATTCCAGGCTGCTGGAATTGCTGTTACTGGCGCAGGAAAAAGATGTGGCGGTCACCATCGACGCAGAGGAATCCTGGCGGATGGAAGTGGGTTTGATGGCGTTCGCGCGCGCAGCCAGCCACGGCAAGATTCGGAACTGGGGCCGGCTGGGCGTGGCGGTGCAAGCCTACCAAAAACGTGCGCCGAAAGTGCTGCAATGGTTGATGGATGTGAGCAAAACGTTGCACTGCCAGATCCCGGTGCGACTGGTGAAAGGCGCGTACTGGGATACCGAAATCAAGCAGACACAGCAGCTGGGTCTGGACGAATATCCGGTGTACACGCTGAAAACACATACTGATCTGAGCTACCTGTATTGCGCGCAGGTGTTGCTGGAAGGCAAACATTTCCTGTTTCCGCAATTCGCCACGCACAACGCCCATACCGTTGCCAGCATCATTACGTTGTCGGAAGAAAAAGGGCTGAAGCAGTTTGAATTTCAACGCCTGCACGGCATGGGTGAAGCGTTGTATGACCACGTGCTGTCCACCTTCGACGATGCGCAATGCCGTGTGTACGCCCCAGTAGGCAATTTTCAGGATCTGTTGCCTTATCTGGTGCGGCGGCTGCTGGAAAATGGTGCCAACACATCATTCGTGCGACAAATCCAACTGGCGCAAAGTGACGGCGCCTGGCTGATCGAGGAACCCAGCGACGCAATCAAGGCGCTGGAGCGTTTTCGTAACCCGAAAATTCCGCTGCCGCGTCGCGTGTTTTATCCGGAGCGACGCAATTCCCGTGGTTTGAATCTGGAATCGCTGGAATCCCTGCACCAGCTGAGCAAAGCCATGAGGCCGTTGCTAAATCAGCGCCGGGATTTGCAGGCCGAGATTACCGACCCCGAACGTCGGCGCGAAATCCGCTCGCCTGCCAACCCCAACGACATCGTAGGCAGTTTCGTGCCCGCCACACGGCAGGATTGCTTGCAGGCGGTGGATCGTAGCCGCGAAGCCTGGAAGCAGTGGCGTTTTTCCGACGTGGATGAGCGCGCGACGCTACTGGAAGAAACCGCGCTGCAATTTGAAAAATATTATGAAGAGTTGATGCTGCTGGCCATGCGCGAAGGCGGCAAAACGCTGAGTAACGCTTTGGCAGAAGTGCGCGAAGCGGTGGATTTTCTGCGGTATTACGCCAACCAGGCGCGCAAGTTGTTTGAACCGCAGGAGTTGCCCAGTGTCACGGGTGAAGAAAACCGCTTGCTGCTGGAAGGCAAGGGGCTGGTGCTCTGCATCAGTCCGTGGAATTTTCCACTGGCGATTTTTACCGGCCAGGTGGCGGCAGCATTGGCGGCCGGAAATTGCGTGATCGCAAAACCCGCGACCCTTACGCCGCTGATCGCTGCTCGTGCCATCGAGCTTTTCCATGCCGCAGGATTTCCCGAAGATGTGGTGCAACTGCTCACGACCAGCGCGAAAACCATCGAAGACAGCGTTCTGCAGGAAAATGCGTTGCGTGCGGTGATGTTCACGGGCTCCACTTCAGCGGCCACTCACATCAACCGCCAGATCGCCAATCGCAGCGGCCCGATCATTTCCCTGATTGCAGAAACCGGCGGCCAGAATGCCATGATCGTGGACAGTTCGGCGCTGGCAGAGCAAGTGACGCGCGATATCGCGCAGTCGGCTTTCGACAGCGCCGGACAGCGCTGTTCCGCGCTGCGGGTATTGTTCGTGCAGGAAGACGTAAAAGAGCGGGTGCTGAACATGCTGGCGGGCCATCTGGACACCTATCACCTGGGTGATCCGCTGAATTGGGAAATTGATATCGGCCCTGTCATCGACGCCGATGCTCGCACCGATTTACTTTTACACATCGAGCGCTTCCGGAATAGAAATCGCGTGCGTTATCAGGCGCCGCTGCCGGAATTGCCCGGTCACTATGTGCCGCCCACCATCATAGAGCTGGACGACATCAACGAACTGCATGAAGAAGTGTTCGGCCCCATTCTGCACGTCGTCAGCTTTAAAGCCAACCGCTTCGATGAGGTGATCGAGCAGATCAATCGCACCGGTTTCGGCCTCACGCTGGGCGTGCACAGTCGCATCAATCGTTTCTGCGAAAGCGTGACGAAGAAGGCGCAGGTGGGCAACGTGTACATCAACCGCAATATGATCGGCGCAACCGTGGGCTCGCAACCGTTTGGTGGTCAGGATCTGTCGGGCACAGGGCCCAAAGCTGGTGGCCCTCATTACCTGCTGCGGCTGGCGAATGAGAAAACCGTGTCCGTCAATACCGCGGCCATCGGCGGCAACACCAAGCTGCTGACCGAGGACTGACACACGCCCAGCAACACCCACAAAAAGCGTCTTCAACCGGATGCCGGGGCTAGGACAACTCACCTAGCCCCGGTCAACCTTCTGGATCGGCATCACCTGATCGTCTGCTCAACTTTCCAATCGCCTTACCCTGCCCTTTTCTAACCTGCATCCGCAAAGCCGGAAGACACGGCAATCCAGGCCCTTGACTTTAAGTTACCCAATGGTAAGTTATCGCATATTACCAGCGAGTAACTTATGGAGATCACCACATGGCATCGTTAGTCACCGGCGGCACCGGGTTTATCGGCAAGCGTCTTATCGACCGGCTGCTGGCCCGGGGGGAACGCGTCCATGTCCTGGTGCGGAAGCCGTCCTTGCCCGCACTGCAGAGGCTGATTGAATCCCGCTGGCAACAACATGCGGACCGTGTGCTGCCTCTGCTGGGCGATATCTGCCAGCCGCAGGTCGGCGTCGACTCAACCCAGATAGAGCAGTTAAAAGGCGACGTGGAACGGATCTACCACCTGGCCGCCCTGTACGACCTGAACATGAGCGACGCCGATGCCGATCGCATCAATGTGTCCGGCACTCGTCATGTGGTGCAGCTAGCCAATGCGCTGGGCTGCGCGCTGCATCATGTCAGCTCCATCGCCGTTACTGGCGGCCAGTACCGCGGACGCTTCACCGAAGCCATGTTCGACGAAGGTCAGTCCCTGCAGCATCCCTACTACCGCACCAAGTTCGATTCCGAGGCTATCGTGCGTGCGGAATCCAAAGTGCCGTTTTTCATTTATCGCCCCGGCATCGTGGTGGGCGATTCGCAAACCGGGGAAATGGACAAACTGGACGGCCCCTATTATCTGTTCCCGTTATTATTGCTGTTGCGGCAATTGCCCCGTCGCCTGCCATTGATTGGCGTGGACGCAGGTTGGATGAATCTGGTGCCGGTGGATTACGTGGCCAGTGCATTGGATACGATTTCCCATCAAGCGAATTTGACTCACAACTGCTTCCATCTGGTAGCGCAGCGTGACCTGAAAGTGTGCGACGCGATGAATCTGTTTGCCCGCTCCGCCGGCGCACCTACTTTCTCCGCACTGCTGCCGGAGCGACCTTCCCGCCTGCTGCTGCGTGGATTCAGTTCGCTGCTGCGTCAATCACGTTACGGTCAGGTGACAAAGCAAACGTTTCTGGATAAAACCCGCATGCCTGCCTCGGCGCTCGATGTACTCGACTGGCATACTCGGTTCGACGCGCAACAAGCGGAAGCGGTATTGAAACCGCTGGGCATCGAGTGCCCCGATCCCACGACTTACGCCGACACACTGTGGCGCTACTGGCAGCAATATTTAGCACCACAGCCCAAGCAGATCCGTAA
>DATLII010000670.1:0-3784 GCA_035539495.1 Dongiaceae bacterium | reverse complement strand
GTTTGAATACCGCGATCAGCGCCTGCATGCCGAAAACGTCGACACCCAGGCCATCGCCGCCGCCGTGGGCACCCCCGCCTACGTGTATTCCCGCGCCGCCCTGGAAAACCACTGGCGCGCCTTCGACAGCGCCTTCGGCAGCCACCCCCACCTGATCTGCTACGCGGTCAAAGCCAACTCCAACCTGGCGGTGCTGAACGTGCTGGCCAAACTGGGCGCCGGTTTCGATATCGTGTCCCAGGGCGAACTGGAGCGAGTACTGCGCGCCGGCGGCAACCCGGAAAAAATCGTGATCTCCGGCGTGGGCAAGCAACCAGAGGAAATGGCACGGGCGCTGGAAGTCGGCGTGCACTGCTTCAATGTGGAATCGGAAGCGGAACTGGATGTGCTGAATGACGTGGCCGGCTCCGTGGGCAAAGTGGCGCGCATCTCCCTGCGGGTGAACCCGGACGTGGACGCTCAAACCCACCCTTACATTTCCACCGGTCTGAAACAGAACAAATTCGGCATCGATATCGATCGCGCGCTCGATGTGTATCGTCACGCCGCTACCCTGCCGCACCTGAAAATCACCGGCATCGATTGTCATATCGGCTCCCAGCTCACCAGCGTCACACCGTTCATGGACGCGCTGGATCGCCTGCTGGAGCGCATCGATCAACTGGCCGCGGACGGCATCGTCATCGAACACCTGGATATCGGCGGCGGCCTCGGCGTGCGTTATCGCGATGAACAGCCGCCCACGCCGCAAGCGTACATCAGCGCGCTGCTGAACAAATTGGGTGACCGCCCGCTGAAAATCCTGATGGAACCGGGCCGCGCCATCGCCGCGAACGCTGGCATTCTGCTCACCCGCGTGCAATTGCTGAAATCCACCGAAGTGAAGCATTTTGCCGTGGTGGACGCCGCCATGAACGACCTGATCCGGCCATCGCTGTATGGCGCCTGGCAGAACATCATTCCGGCTCAACCCAATACTCAGGCAGAAAAGCAGATTTACGACATCGTGGGCCCCGTGTGCGAAACCGGGGATTTTCTGGGCAAGGAACGGGAGCTGGCGGTCGCGCCGGGCGACCTGCTGGCGGTCTGCTCCGCCGGCGCCTACGGCTTTGTGATGAGTTCCAACTATAATACCCGTAACCGCGCCGCCGAAGTGATGGTGGACGGCGACCACTTCCACATCGTGCGCCGCCGCGAAACCTACGACGACCAACTGGCCCTGGAATCTCTGGTACCCTGACACGATGAAAATCGAATTCACCAAAATGCACGGCCTGGGCAACGATTTCATGGTGATCAACCAGGTCACGCAGAATGTGGAACTGACACCGGACATGATCCGGCGCTGGGCCGACCGTCACACCGGCATCGGCTTCGATCAATTGCTACTGGTGTCACCGCCGTCTACCCCCGACGTCGATTTTCGCTACCGCATTTTCAACGCCGACGGCACTGAAGTGGAACAATGCGGCAACGGCGCTCGCTGTTTCGCCCGCTTCGTCTATGATAAGAATCTCACCAGCAAGAACGTGATTCCGGTGGAAACCAACACCGGTCGCATCGAACTGCAACTGGTGAGTGGCGGGCTAGTCACCGTGAACATGGGGGCGCCGATTTTCGAACCGGAAAAAATCCCCCTGATCGCGCCGCAGCAACAACCGCTGTACCAGTTCACCGCTGAAGGCGAAACCGTGCAGATGGCCTGCGTGTCGATGGGCAATCCTCACGGCGTGCTGCAAGTGGAGAATGTGGACACCGCGCCGGTGGAAAAACTGGGGCCGATTTTGGAAGTGCACTCGCATTTTCCCAACAAGGCCAATATCGGTTTCTGCCAGGTGGTGGACAGCAATAATCTGCGCCTGCGGGTGTTCGAACGGGGCGTCGGCGAAACCCGCGCCTGTGGTACCGGCGCCTGCGCTGCAGCCGTGGTGAATATCGCCGCAGGACGGGTGAGCAACAAAGTGAACGTGACGCTGCCCGGCGGCACCTTGCAGATCGAATGGCAGGGCGAAGGTCATCCGGTACTGATGACCGGGCCCGCAACTACCGTGTACGAGGGGACCATCACGCTATGACCGAACTGACAGCGAGCAAAACCAAATCCGAAAAACTCACCGCTGCCGATGTCACCGCCTTTTTACGCGCCCACCCTGATTTCTTCGTCAATCGCGCCGACCTGCTGTTCGACCTGCAATTGCCCCACGGCCACAGCAATGCCTCCTCGCTGCTGGAAAAGCAGGCCAGTGTACTGCGCACCCGCAACACTGAGCTGCGCCACAAACTGAACGAACTGGTGAACGTGGCCCGCGACAACGACCGCCTGTTCAACCAGATCCGCAAACTGGGTCTGGCGCTGCTGGAAACCGACAGCCTGGCTCAATGCGAAGCCATGCTGCAGCAAAGTCTGCTGCAGGATTTCCATCTGGATTGCACCAGCCTGCTGCTGTTCGGTACCGAACACGAACCGGGCAAGATCATCTTCACCAGCAAATCCGAATTGCAGGCCATTCTCGGCGACCTGCTGCGGGCCGAACGCATCATCTGCACGACGCTGCGTCGCAAGGAAATGGCGTTCCTGTTCCCAGGCTATGAACCGGCCGAAGGCTCAGCCGCACTGATTCCACTGCATTTCCGCGGCGAAATCGGCTTGCTGGCCGTGGGCAGCACCGACCCCAATCACTACACGTCCAACATGGACACCACCTTCGCCAGCTACATCGGCGAAATCCTCAGCCGCCGTCTGTATCACCTGCTGAGCTGAACGATGCAAACACCCACCGCCACCGCCGACGGGCTGGAAGATGCCGCTAAGGCGGTGGACGCAGATGGCGCATCAGACGACACTCCTGACGCCATTGCCCGCACCATCCACGCTTATCTGCTTTACCTGGAACGCCAACGCGGCATGTCCGTCCACACTGTGCTGGCCTATCGCCGCGATCTGCAATTGCTGCAAACCTTCTGCGCCAAACAGGGCATCACCGACTGCACAACGCTGCAACCGCACCATGTCCGCGTATTGATCGCCGAACGGCACCGCAAAGGCAGCGCCAGCAAATCCCTGCAGCGTTTACTCGCCAGCTTGCGCGGGCTGTTCCGCTATCTGATCAAGCACAAACAGATGTCCGTCAATCCCGCCGTCGGTATCCGTCCTCCCAAAGGCGAAAAACGCCTGCCCCACACACTGGACGTGGACCAGATGCAACAACTGCTGGATATTCGGGATGACGACGCACTGGCGATTCGCGACCAGGCGATTCTGGAATTGTTTTATTCGTCGGGATTGCGTTTAAGTGAATTACTGGGTCTGACGATCATCCATTACGACCGCAGCGATCAGACCGTGCGGGTGCTGGGCAAAGGCAACAAGGAACGCATCGTGCCGGTGGGCGCCGCGGCACAACAGGCTCTGACGCGCTGGCTACAGATCCGCGATCAGTTTTCACCGCAGGACAACACGCTGTTCATCAGTCAGCGCGGCACCGCACTGCATCCATCCACTGTGCAAAAACGCTTGAAAACCCGGGGTATTCAGCAAGGCATCGATCGCAGTCTGCACCCCCACCTGCTGCGCCACTCTTTCGCCAGCCATCTGCTGGAATCCAGCGGCGATCTGCGTGGCGTGCAGGAATTGCTGGGCCACGCCGACATCTCCACCACGCAGATCTACACCCATCTGGATTTTCAGCATCTGGCCAACGTTTACGACGCGGCACACCCCCGCGCCAAAAAACGCAAAGATGAATCTTAAAAACCCAGCCTCAAAACAATCCCATCAAACTTG
>DATLII010000669.1:0-4011 GCA_035539495.1 Dongiaceae bacterium | reverse complement strand
GATACGCGCTGGTCGGTGTTGATGAATGCGAAGGATATGGCGGCGCTGAATGTGGCCAAGGGTGGCAGTGTGAATCTGGTGTCGGCAGTGGGGCGGATGGACGGTGTGCAGGCGTTTCCGTTTGAACTGCCGCGCGGCAATGTGATGGCGTATTACCCGGAGGCGAACGTACTGATTGGGGTAGAGCGCGATGATCGCAGCAAGACGCCAGCGTTCAAGTCGGTGGGGGTGAGGGTGGAAATTTTTTCGGGCAGTTGACGTTGTCCCAATGCCGAGATCATTCCGTTTCCGGTAAAGACCAAGCCGGCTTAATGACGCTTGGGGTTAAAACAGCCCAAGGCCGGGAACCTGCGCCCCGGCCTTGGGCCATCTTCAGAACGGAAGACCCGCTTCAGAACGAATGCCCCGCCGACCGCGTCGGGCGAATCACCAGCTCGCTGGGTTCGACGCCGTCCGGTTGGGAAATCGCATACAACACGGCTTGTGCAATCGCTTCGGGCTGCAAGGTTTTTTCCCGCAGTTGTTGAACGAATGCAGCCGCGTCCGAATTGGAAATGTCGTGGCCAAGCTCCGTTTCGGTGACGCCCGGCGACAGCAGCGTAACCCGAATCGCCTCCATTTCCTGCCGCAGACCTTCGGTGATGGCGCGCACCGCATACTTGGTTGCGCAGTACACACCGCAGCCTGGCGCCGTCGAATACGCACCGGTGGACGCAGTATTGATGATATGGCCACTGCCCTGCGCCTGCATGACTGGCAGCACCGCGGCAATGCCGTTCAACACACCCTTGATATTGATGTCGACCATCCGATTCCATTCATCGGCTTTTCGTTCACTGAAGGGCGCCAGCAACATCACGCCGGCATTGTTGAACAGCACATCGACGCGACCAAATGTTGCTTGCGCATGACGCACCAGCCCCTCGACTTCACCCGCATCGGTGACATCAATGGTATACAACTCGACTTCGCCGCCCGCCTTGCGGATATCCGCCGCGATGCTTTCCAGCCGGTCCGTGCGACGGGCACCCAGAACCACCTTGGCCCCGTGGGCGGCCAGCAGCCGTGCTGTTGCTTCGCCGATACCACTGCTGGCGCCTGTAATGACGATTACCTTGTTTTGTACTGTGTCCTGTACTGAGTTTTGTACAGAGTTCTGCACTGAGTTTGACATGTTGCCTCCTGGGCCATTCTTCGCGGTTGTTGATGAGCCCAGTGTGCGGTGTAGCGGCCCTGCCGTGGATACCGGAAGCTCCGCGGTGATTGCCTAATCCTCCAGCGCCCAGTTGGCGACGCTTGAACGAAAGCGGCCCAGCGTTTACGTTGAGTGAACATTTCCAGGGGAAAAACCCATGACCATTACCACCCAACTGTCGGAACTGGCAGCGCTGATTGATCGATACTGCAGCGGAGAAGGCATTCACGACACGGCCATTACAAGCCTGCAGGTCATCAAGTCCTCGTCCACCAACATGCGGGTACCGGAGGTCTACGCACCCAGCCTTTGCATCATCGTGCAGGGCAGCAAGCAGGTCATGCTGGGGGAGGAGGTTCTGCAGTATTCGCCGTCACAGTACCTGGCGGCGTCGGTGGACCTGCCAATCGTCGGCCAGGTGATCACCGCCAGCAAGGCGCAACCCTATCTGTGCGTGAAGGTGGATATCGATTCCCATCTGCTCACCGAGCTGGTTGCCGACGGTGTGCTCGCCGGTGCCGCAGCTGAGGCAACACGCGGGGAGACGACGCGCGGGCTGTTTGTGGGCGCACTCGATACGGCACTGGGTGACGCTGTATTGCGTCTGGTGCGCCTGCTCGAATCGCCTTCCGACATCCGTATTCTGGCGCCGACATTTCTGCGTGAAATTCACTACCGCATGCTGCAGAGCCAGCATGGCGCCACCATTGCGCAGATGGCGATGCCCGACAGCTATATGCACCGCGTCGCGACGGCAATACGGGCCATGCGTGCCGATCTGGCGCGTCCGATTCGTGTTAATGAACTGGCGGAGCAAGTCAGCATGAGCGCTTCGTCCTTCCACCATCACTTCAGGCTGGTGACCGCGATGAGCCCGCTGCAGTATCTGAAGTGCCTGCGGCTGACCCAGGCACGCAAGATCATGTTGACCGAGCGTTGCGATGCTGCCACCACCGCGTACCGCGTTGGTTACGAAAGCCCGTCGCAGTTCAGCCGTGAGTATTCGCGGATGTTTGGCGCGCCGCCGATGAGGGATGTGCAGGGGTTGCGGGGGCGGTAGGCCCCCTTAACCCGCTATCCGAAAATCCGTCTGCAAACGCTCCCAATGTTGCTTCAACAGAGCCTTGTGACCCTGCTCCATGGGTAACTCATTCAGTGCCGTTGGCCACAGGGTGCGAGCCCTCTCCATGGTATCCAGCAAATGCGTTTTGATTGCCCGCCATGGATTGCCTCCCGCCTGTCTATGGGAAACATCCCAACGAATACCCACCCTGCAAGGAGTACCGTCATGCTGATCGACAAGTACGACATCCAACCATTTACCCCGGAACAGCAAGCGCGCATAGAGGAAATCATTGAAGCCATTACGCTGATGGCCCAGGACCCAACCCTGTCCCGCGCTGAACGTCAGGCAATGGCCGCCGCCTTGCGTCCCATCATGCAGAAAATCGAAGACACCCGCCTGGTGCTGGAACATCGCCTGTTCAAACATTCGCTTGCCTTTATGTACCACACCAAAAAGCTGGGCGAGGAAGGCGATGTGACAGCCCAGGCTGTCTACGAAGAACTGGCGGCCCTGGCGCCCAACGCCGAGATCGTGCCGTTTCCCTCAAAGCCTGCTTAATAGGTAATTGGACGCCAGGCGCAGTGTTGGATCGATTCCAGCGTGGTGCTATATTGCACCAATAGTATGACAAGTGGAGCCAACCCATGGCGACAATCAGAAAGACAATATCGTTTACAGATCAGCATGATGCGTGGATCAAGTCGCGTATCGCCAGTGGGAACTATGCCAGCGATAGCGAGTATGTGCGCGACCTGATCCGGCGAGATCAGCAGGAGCACGAGAAGTACATGACCCTGAAAGCGGCCCTGATAGAGGGCATGGAAAGTGGGGTCAGCGAACGCAGTGCAAAGGACATAATGCGGGATGTGGAAAAAAAACTGAGGAACAATGGCCAATTACCGCCTGACGCGCAAAGCCGATAATGATGTCGCTAACCTCTATGAGTATGGAATTTTAAATTTCGGTTTGAATCAGGCCCAGTCTTATCTGCTGGGCTTGTATGAGCAGTTTGAGCAGCTTTCCTTCAGTCCCGACATCGGTCGGAACGCGAAGGAGCTTTTCCCCGACCTCAAGCGCTTTCAATATGGGGCGCATGTGATCTTTTATCTGCCGGATAACCAAAGCGGTATTCTTATCGTGCGCATTCTGCGCAAGGAAATGGATTTCATACAACATCTTTGAAGGGAAATGAAAGGCCTAATAGGCAATTGGACGGAGCTGTAATAGGCAAATGGACGCTGGCCAAATAGGCAATTGGACGCCATACTAACCGTCAATTGGACGGCCAGTGAACGACCCATGACCCTATTCCCCCGTTTTTTACAGCCCAAGGTTGCCGAAGCTCTGCAGGACACCCCTGTGGTCTGCATACTGGGGCCCCGGCAGGTAGGAAAATCAACACTTTGCATGCAACTGGCCCCAGAACGCCACTACCTGACCTTCGACGTTCACACCACCCTGAGCGCCGCAAAACTCGATCCCACCGGCTTTATCCAAAGCCTGCCGAAGTACGTCACCCTGGATGAGGTTCAGCGGGTGCCGGAACTGCTATTGGCCATCAAGGCCGAAGTGGATCGCAGCCGAGAGCCGGGCCGGTTTCTGCTGACAGGTTCCGCCAACCTGTTGCTGCTGCCCAAGGTGAAAGAATCCCTGGCCGGTCGCATCGAAATAGTGCACCTGCAGCCTCTGACCGAAGCCGAGAAGGAGCGCACACAGCCAGACTTTCTGTCGCGCCTGCTTAGTCAGAGCC
>DATLII010000668.1:0-3187 GCA_035539495.1 Dongiaceae bacterium | reverse complement strand
GTCCATCAATACGCGCGAGGTTTCAGTGGCCACCAGATTCATCGCGTCGGCGATAGGGCCGGTGATGTCTTCGCTCACCGGTACAGTAACAGTCAGATCGCGATCGCCCAGACGTGAAGTGGCTTCCAGCAATTGAATGATGGAATCGTTCAGACGATCGTTTTCCTGTTCTTTTTCCACCAGGGTGCGAATGCGGGCATCCAGCATGCTGTCCAGCGCGTTGGCCAGGCCGGCGATTTCATCGGTGCCGGGTAATTGGCTGCGAGCACTGTAATCACCATCATTGATTTTTTGCACGGTCTGCATCACCTGGCCCACCGGATCGACGATGGAGCGGCGAATGCCCCAACCCATGAAGACGGCGCCGGCAACACCGGCTGCGAACAGTCCCAGCATCGCAAGCAGGAAACCGAGGTTGCGCGAGGAGAATTCGGCAAAATTCATCGCTGCCTGATCCCGCTGTGATGCGATGTCCTGCTGCAGAGTGGCCAGGAACGGCGCGGTCAGATAATCCAAATCGTTCAGCATGAACAACTCCAACTGACCGCGGGATTGATCCTGCCCCAGTGCGATCATGTCGTCGTAGGCCTGGTACAATTTCAGCAGCGAATCCAGATAACGGGATTTAGCTGCAGCCTGTTGTTCTTCCGGCATGCTGGTCAAGTATTCCTGCCAGTCGCGCTCCATATTCTTGCGCGATTGCAGAATCAGCGCATCGGCATCGGCCCAAACCAGCGTGCCGCGATAAAGCCGGTTAGCCACGTCGATAAACTGGTTGCGCACGGTGAGCGCGATATTGTTCAGTGTGACGCCGCGGGAAATCTGTTCCTGCAGACCGACAACCGTGGAAGATGCCGCTTGCAGCGCAAGAACGGAAGCGGCGCCGATGACAGCGATGGTGAGTGTCATGGCCGCGATCAGCATCAGCAGGCGGCGGCCGACATTCATTGCGCGAAAACGTTGAGTGAGCATGAAAATGAATCCTCGTTAGCCGAAAGCGATTACAGCAGATCGCGCCAGAGCGCATCATTCATGGCCGTGTAACCCTGGCCGTTGAAATAGGTGGTGGACACCAGGGTGGAGCCCTGATTGCCACGGCGGAAACTCAGGCGCAGGCCGCCAATGTCAAATTCTTGTCCCTTCATGGCCTGCATGAAATTGGCGCGGGTTAGATCGCCTTGCACATTGTTTAGAATGGCAACGAACATTTTCCCCACGATATAGCCTTCCAGACTGACGTAACCAAAATTGGCGCCCAGTGCTTGGCGTGCCTCGCGAATAATCGGCAGATCTGCATCCAGCGACGGCACCACTTGCGTCATGATGAAACGATCCTGCACGCCGAATTGCGCCAGAACGCCTTTCAAATCGTCAGCACCAGTGAACGACACTGCGCTCACAACCCAGTTGTCACCTTTGTAGCGGGAATAGCCGACGAAGCGGCCCACCGCGTTATAGGTGCCGACCGACACCACCAGTTTGCATTGCACGTTCTGGCTGCGTTCCCAATTTTTCAATGATTCGTAGCCATCGCGCGATGTCAGCGTGTTGCGCTGATACACACCCACCGGGCCGATATTGTTGCGCTCGGGATTTTCGCCGGGCAGCGCCAGAATCTGGTCCAGCTTTTCGATAATGGCGCGGGTTTTGGCTTTATGGCCCAGCGCCACTTTGATGCCTTCCACGCCCGCCATGCCATAAGCGTCGTTCTGCACATAGGCGCAGATTTCCGCCGGCTCCACACCCTGATCCATGGCCTGGTCAATTACGGTTGCGGCTTCTTCGATATAGGAAGCGCGGAAATTCACCACGTCGCCTTCACCGGGACGCAACAAACTTGCACCCGTGAAAAATCCCACCGCGGGCACGCCGTTCTGCGCCAGAATCGGCAACGCCACTTTGGCCGTTGGCGTGCCCACATTGCCCACCATGGCGAAAATGCCGGAGTCGATCAGTTCCTGCGTGCCGCGCACGGTGAGTTCCGGTGTGTAGGAATCGTTGACGGTGACATATTCCAATTTGTGGCCGCGCACTTTCACATCGCGGAAGGCGGCATCGACGCCGGCTTTCATGGCCTGACCCAAACCGCGGGATTGGCCTTCCAGATCCAGTACGCCGCCGATGCGGATGCTGTCGTTGCTCACACCGCTGTTGTCCTGGCGCGCTGCTGTGGATGGCAGGCTCCAGCACAAGGCGGAGAAGGCAAACAGGCCAGTGCATAAGAGTCGGTTGTGGTTCATTGCAAAAATCCTCGGCATGCCATTCGGTAAACGGTTATTCGGATGCTATTCAGAAATGTTGTGCAGTCGCTGCGACTGCTGAATGAAAAAGGCTTTGTAATCCAGCTCGATCCACACACGATCGTGATGAAACAAGTTGCTGCAGAATGGCAGCAGGATCTCCGGAATACCTGCGGTGCGTGTCAATCGCTGGTGTTCCTGCAAATCCAGCCGGAACGGCATGCTGTACAGTGCCAGCGCGAGCCCCTTCTGTTGCGGGTCGATGCTCAGGTAACGTTGTGGGCGCTGCGCACTCTCATTGGGAAACAACAATCGGCGCAGATCGAACACCGGCATGATGCGCCCGCGCACATGAACCATGCCCATCAGCCAGGCGGCGGTGCCGGGCAGCGGACAGGGCTGCAAACGCTCCAACACTTCGCACTTCAATTGTGGCGGCAGCAAAAATCCCAACGAATCAATCACAAAGCCGTGGCCGGAAAACGCGGCGGCCGCGGCGGGTTGCGAAATGTCGGCAATATGCCGGCGCACGGTGGCCTGGGCGTCCAGCGCCGCCGTGGGGGAAACGAGCTTTGACATGGCAATAATCCGTCAGCAGTAGCTGCGCACTTGGCTGATGATTTGGTCTTCGGTATAGGGTTTGGAAATCAGCGCTTTGCCGCCCTGTTTGCGCGCCCACATTTCATCGGCCTTCTGATTTTTGCTGCTGACGAACAGGATGGGAATATTCTGGGTGACAGGATCGCGGCAGATCTCGCGGCAGGCGCGATAGCCATCGGTACCTTGCATCACGATGTCCAGCAGAATCACGGCGGGTTTTTCCTTGCGCGCCAATTCGATCGCCTGCTCACCGGACGTGGCGGCAATCACCTGATAATGGGCTTTGTGCAGAATGGCTTTCAGGTTTTCCAGATCCGGGGTGGAATCATCCACGATCAATACTTTTG
>DATLII010000667.1:0-3139 GCA_035539495.1 Dongiaceae bacterium | reverse complement strand
CAAGAAGACACTGCGCCAGGCAGCGATAGACCGCGGCATCGACGCGCATCAAGTGGAGCAGCGACTGCTGGCGCTGAATCCGCAGGACACACAGGAAACCGACTGGAGCAAGGCTGAGCCGCAGCACCTGATCGACCACATTTTGCAGCGCTATCACGACGTTCATCGCCAGCAATTGCCGGAGCTGATCCGTCTGTCTGCGCGCGTCGAGCAGGTCCATTCCGACCGGCCCGACTGCCCCAACGGCCTGACCGAATTTCTAATCACCATGCAGCAGGAATTGGAAAGCCACATGCAGAAAGAAGAACAAATTCTGTTTCCGATGATCATGCTTGGCGCCGGCCCCGTCGTTGACGGCCCGATCACCGTCATGCGTTACGAGCATGACCAGCATGGCGAGGCTCTCGATCGTCTTATCGAACTCACCAACGACATGCAGCCGCCATCCAACGCTTGCAATACCTGGCGCGCGCTGTACCGCGGCTTGGACGAATTGCGCATCGACCTGATGCAACACATCCATCTGGAAAACAATTTATTGTTCCCGCGAGCCATGGGTGAAGAGGTGCAACATGGGTGAGTATCGCAAGTACTGGTGGACGTTGATCGCCGTACTCGGCATCACTTTCTGCGTGTTGGGCTGGTTCGGCCGCGAGATCTATCGAAACGCACCTCCCATTCCGCAACAGGTGCAAAACAGCAACGGCGAGCCGCTGTTCACCGCCGACGACATTCTCGATGGCCAGACCGCCTGGCAAAGTGTGGGCGGCATGCAGCTCGGTTCCATCTGGGGTCATGGTGCCTATCAGGCGCCAGACTGGACTGCAGACTGGCTGCACCGCGAACTGACAGCCTGGCTCGATCTGGCGGCCCAGCAGCAATACGACAGGCCTTACGCTGAGGTGGATGAAGATCATCAGGCCATGCTGCGGCAGCAGTTGAAGCGGGAATATCGCCGCAATCAGTTGCAGGGTGATGTGCTGGTTCTCAGCGAACGCCGCGCCGCAGCGATTGCTCAGACTGCAGCTTACTACGACGCGTTGTTCAGTGATGATCCCAAGCTGCAAGGCAGCCGCAAAAGCTTCGCTATGAAGGAGAACACGCTGCCAGACCCCGCCCGACGTCAGCAGCTGACCAAGTTCTTCTTTTGGACTGCTTGGGTGGCCGCCACCGAACGTCCGGGACACGATGCCACGTACAGCAACAACTGGCCGCACGAGCCACTGATCGACAATCATCCCACCGCGGAGAATCTGATCTGGTCCATCGTCAGTGTGATTCTATTGATTGCGGGTGTTGGCTTCCTGATCTGGGCCTGGGCCTTCCTGCGCGATCACGACGAAGAGGAACCGGCTGCGCCACAGCACGATCCACTGAGCCTGGTTGGCCTGACACCTTCGCAAAAAGCACTGGGAAAATATCTGTTGCTGGTGGTTGGTCTGTTCACTTTCCAGGTGATGCTCGGCGGTGCCACTGCGCATTACACAGTGGAAGGTCAGGATTTTTATGGCTTTCCCCTGTCGCAATGGTTCCCCTACTCCTTACTGCGCACCTGGCACATTCAGAGCGCGCTGTTCTGGATCGCCACTGGGTTCCTGGCTGCGGGCCTGTTCCTCGCTCCGATCATCAATGGCGGCAAGGATCCGAAATTCCAAAAACTCGGTGTCGATGTGCTGTTCGGCGCACTGTTCGTGGTGGTGGTAGGTTCCTTCATCGGCAACTACCTGGCGATTGCTCAGATCATGCCACCGGAATGGAATTTCTGGCTTGGCCATCAGGGATATGAATACGTCGACCTGGGTCGCCTGTGGCAAATCGGAAAATTCACCGGCGTGGCCTTTTGGCTGGTGCTGATGTTGCGCGGTATCCTGCCGGCCTTCCGCAAACCCGGCGATAAAAATCTGCTGGCACTGCTATCCGCATCGGTGATCGCAATCGGCCTGTTCTATGGTGCCGGTTTCGCTTACGGCGAACGTACACACCTGTCCGTGATGGAGTACTGGCGTTGGTGGGTAGTGCATCTGTGGGTGGAAGGTTTCTTCGAAGTGTTCGCTACCACTGCGCTGGCTTTCATCTTCTCCAGCATGGGTTTGGTGTCCAAGCGCATGGCCACTACCGCCAGCCTGGCCTCGGCATCGCTGTTCATGTTGGGCGGCGTACCCGGCACCTTCCATCACCTGTACTTTGCCGGCACCACTACTCCGGTAATGGCCGTCGGCGCCACCTTCAGCGCCCTGGAAGTGGTGCCGCTGATCGTGCTTGGCTACGAGGCATGGGAAAACTGGCGCCTGAAAAGTCGTGCAGCCTGGATGGATCGGGTCAAGTGGCCGCTGATGTGCTTCATCGCTGTAGCCTTCTGGAACATGGCGGGAGCCGGCATATTCGGCTTCATGATCAATCCGCCGATCTCGCTGTTCTACGTGCAAGGCCTCAACACCACCCCCGTTCATGCGCATGCGGCCTTGTTCGGTGTGTACGGTTTCCTCGCCTTGGGCTTCACCCTGCTGGTACTGCGCTACATCCGCCCGCAATTTCACTTCAGCGAGCGATTGATGAAGGTTGCCTTCTGGTGGCTAAACGGCGGACTGGTGCTGATGATTGTGACCAGTCTGCTCCCGATTGGCATCATCCAGTTCCACGCCAGTGTCAGTGAAGGCCTGTGGTATGCGCGCAGCGAGGCTTTTATGCAGCAAGATTTGTTGCAAACGCTGCGTTGGGTGCGCACTTTCGGCGACGTGATCTTTATTGTGGGTGCGCTGGCAATGGCCTGGCAGGTCGTCAGCGGGTTTTTCTCGCCCACGGGCAAAGCTTTGGTACATCACGCGGAAGGAGGTGCACAATCGACTGGCTGAATCATTCTGTACTTCACAGGCAACAAAACAACGCGAGCCTCAACTGAGGCTCGCGTTTTAAATAGGGGTAGCGCGTGAACCTGCTGAGTGTTGGCAGTGATGATGACAGGCAAACGTGAACTGATATCGTGGGATAAAATTAGAGCGGAGAACGTGGCGCAACGGGCAGGCCATCCTGCTGCTGCGTTCCGGTCGCGATCTCGACATAAAAGCGAGGTCGCGATAAAACGCAAAAAGGCCCGGCATTTCTGCCAGGCCTTTTAATCGATTTGGAGCGGGAAACGAGG
>DATLII010000666.1:0-3352 GCA_035539495.1 Dongiaceae bacterium | reverse complement strand
GATCAGATATGCGGTGAGCTGGGGATTGGCCAGCATGTTGCCGCGGGTCTTGTTGAAAAACTGGAACGACAGGGCCACCTGTTCGCTGTCGACGTAATGCACTTGCGACACGTACGACACATTGGGAATGCCCTGCGCATCGCAGGTGGCAATCACACCGGGAATCACCCCTTCCAGGCTGCAACGGATGGCATCCAGGGCGATTTTCTTCCCACTGTTCATGTCGGCGGCTCCATCCGGGCACCGGCGTTGGGCCCAGGCGTTTGCATGAAGACGGAACTCGGCGTGAAGGTCACCGCCACCAGATCGGCGACAACGTGGTCGTAGTACAGGCTGGTAAAGTCGTGGCCGAAGCCCAGTTGCAGCAGATCGTCGGCAAAGGCTTCGAAGCAGGCCTGCACTTGTTGCACGTCCTGCTCGGAGGCCGCTTCCAGGCGAGCGTCGGAGCCCTTGATCTGCAATGCCTTGTGCGTGCTGGGTCGGGTGAACACCACCGCGATCTGCCCCGACTTTTCCAAGTCCCGCAACAGTACGTCGCTCTGAGGTCGCACCAGTAACAGACGCAGCTTCCGGCCTTCCTGTTCTGCCACACAAGCCAGGCCCCGCGCCAGGGACGGCACATGGCGCACATCCCGTGAAGCGACGCACACCGACACGCCCCGCTGGATGAAGTCGACATCCTCGGGACGCAGCAGGGAAGGACTGGTACAGGCAGTGGACATAGCGGTTGGAGGCCCCAGTGCGATGAAAATGAAATCATCTTAGGATTCAGTCTGACGCATTTTCAAGCATTTGTCGGGCCGATCCATGCTAACTGATTATAAAGGATACAATTTCCAACAATTCTCAGGTGGGCGCATTTGCACATTACTGATTAAGATGTAAGCAATCCCAAGAACAAAAACCAATTAGGGAATTCCATGAAAATCAAAACCCTGCTTGCTTCTGCTTTGACTCTGACTGCCTGCACGGCCTACGTGGCCTGGAAAAGCGTGATACCAGGCGCGAATCTCACCGGCCCCGCTCTACCCATTGCAACCGATACCGTCAGCAATTCCTACCAGCTGTTTCCAGTGGGTACCGCACTGCACTTGCGCAAGCTCAGCCCGAAAGGGGCAGAACTTTGGCAGGTACCTGTGGAAACCACCACCACAGAAAGCGTCGCCAGCCTGCTTCTACGCACTACATCTACAGGCGCAGCCGTATCGTATCGGGATCCGGTTACCCAGCAGGCGTACCTTAAACATTTCGATATTAACGGCAATCTAACCTGGAGTTCAGACTTCGGCGAGCATGCCAGTGAAACCGTAATTGATGTGGCCGTTGGCTCTGACGGCAACCTGACGGTTGGCGTTCGTTTGAGCGGTACCCGCAGTGACGTGCTGCGTTACGATAGCAACGGAAATCTGCTTTGGAGCACGGCGATTCCGGCATGCGCCCTTACGTGCCAACCCGCCTTGGCTGTCGATGCTGCGGGTCAGACGCTTCTCAGTAATTCAGATCTCTTTGCTTCCAAGAGCTACCTGCTGGACAGCACGGGGCTGATCACATGGAATCGCTCCCGCTCGACTGGCATCTCTATTGCGGGCCTCGTGCCAAACGCCGTTCGCGCCACATCCACTGGCTTCGTAATCTCGCATCCGCTGGTAACCTGGTTCTATGACACCACCGGCACGCAAATCTGGAGCCAATCGCTCGGCTCAAGAATTCCTGCTGTATCGGACGCCAGCGGTAATGTATTCGTTGCCACCGGCACCAAGATCAGCAAGCTGGGCCCGGATGGAGTAACTCTGCTGGAAATAGATCTGAGCAGTCAGTCTGGAATCATCCAGATGGGATGGCGTGAAGACCTGCAACGCCTGTTTGTACTCACCAGTTACAACACCATCGGGCCCGAAATCGACGCAACCATCACCAACGAATCCGGCACGACATTGTTCGCATTCGACGCCGCTGGCGCTAAAAAGGGCAGCATCAAAAGCACTCCGACTCAGATCAAAACGCCCATTTGCGTTCCAGGCATTGACTGCACAATCTCGATATCGACCATTTATGGGGAAAGCTGGTCGAGCTTTGTTTTCACCGCCGACAGAAAAGCGATTGTGTCCGGCATAAAACCCCAAAGCGAGCGGTTCGCGCGGGCCTACAAGTTCCTCTGATGGCTTAATTATTCGCAATCCCAAATGACTGGATTTTAACGTCCGGTCAAACCATCCACTCCAACTGTCCACAACATAGGCTCCCAATAACCCAGGGAGCCTTTTTCCTGACCCGCCTCAATTTTCCCCCTATTCAATTCCGCCAACTTTCTGCTACAAACAAAAGTACTACCCATGCTTGTTGTCGTTGTCAGGGAGTACGCCGAATGGTTGGAATTGTTACAGCCCGCCCCTTGCGCCAACTGGAACGCCAGATGGAATCCGCGCTGCACTATCGGGACTGGAGGCAGCTGGCTCATCGCCATGACGAATTGTCTGGCCAGGAAAATTGGAAAGAACGCGACGAAACTGCTCTCTACGACTACGCCGAAATCCGCATTCGCTACGACAAGCTGAAACAGCTGCTCGACAGCGGCAACCATATCGAACTTCTCTACGCTCTGAACGAAGGTCTGCACGGCAACATGGCCGGCATGGGCCGCCCGATCCTGTATGCGCAATGCTGGACCGGCACCAAACATCTGATCGACGACTATGTCACCACCATCGTCGAAGCGCTGCGCTTTATTGCTGCCACCGACGAGAACCTGATTTCCTTGCGCGAAAAGATCGATTTCTTTCGTCGTGCCAGCCATTGCTACGGTCGGTCAGCATTGATGCTGAGTGGAGGCGCGGGATTGATTTATTTTCACCACGGTGTCGTGCAAACGCTGATAGACGAAAACCTGCTGCCGAATATTTTATCCGGTGCCAGCGCGGGTTCGTGGGTGTGCGCTCATGTGGGCACACATACCGACGAAGAATTGCAGGCGGGCTATTTCAATCAATACCGCTATGCATTTCCCGAGGTCGCGCCTATCGATATGTTGTTGCAGCGCAATGGCGCTATGCCGCCGGTCAAAGCCAAAGACCGCGCGCTGGATCATTTCGATTCGCAGCTTACCTTTCAAGAAGCATATGAGCGCACAGGGCGTCACATCAGCGTGTCGATAGCACCGGCGGAGAAACATCAGAATTCACGCCTGATGAATGCCATCACCTCGCCCAACGTTTATATCCGTAGCGCCATCGATGCTTCCAGCAGTATTCCCGGTGTATTTCCTCCCGTGCGCTTATATGCCAAAGGCAGTGACGGCAAACCGAAACCATACCTCGCTTCACGCAAGTGGGTGGACGGCTCAACGTCACAGGAC
>DATLII010000665.1:0-3960 GCA_035539495.1 Dongiaceae bacterium | reverse complement strand
TCATTGGCATTCGCATCAAGACTTTTACCGAGGAATGCCGCAAGCGTTCTGTGCGCACGCTGGATCTGTTCCTGACTCGTCTGGCGGAGTTGACCAAAGGCGCGTTGCCGGAAAACTTCATCATCACGCTGCCGAAAGTCACGCACCCGGAACAGGTTTCCGCGCTGGCTGACCTGCTAGACATCATCGAAGCCAAATGCGGTTACGCGAAAAATTCGCTGCAGTTGGAAATCATGATCGAAACCACCCAGGCGATTATTGATAGCAAAGGTTCCAATCAGGTGTTGCTGTTGGCAGAAGCCGCTCGTGGCCGTTGCCGCTCGGCGATTTTCGGTACGTACGATTACACCGCCACCTGCAACATCACCGCCGCGTTCCAGACGCACACCCACCCCGCTTCCGATTTCGCCCGTCACGTGTTGCAGGTTTCCCTGGCCGGCACCGGCATCACCATCAGCGACGGCGCCACCACAGTAATGCCTATCGGCCCGCACAAGGGCGACATGACCACGCAACAGATTCTGGAAAACGCCGCCGTGGTGCATTCCGCCTGGAAACTGCATTACGACAACATCCGTCACTCGCTGCGTCATGCTTATTATCAGGGCTGGGATTTGAACCCGGGCCAATTGCCGATCCGTTACGCAGCGATCTATGCGTTCTTTATGGAAGGTCTGCCGGATGCTTCGCGTCGTTTGGGCGCGTTCATCAATAAAGCGGCCCAGGCCACACTGGTGGGCAACACCTTTGACGACGCGGCAACTGGTCAGGGCCTGCTGAATTTCTTCCTGCGCGGCATCTCGTGCGGTGCAATCACTGAACAGGAAGCGCTGGCCACCGGCATTACCATGGACGAACTGCGGTCGCGTTCGTTCGTACATATCGTGTCGAACCGCGCTCACGGCTGATTTTTCATTTTCATGTTTCGGCGGCTGAATGATTGTGAAATTGTTCAGCCGTTTGATCTAGGGAGACGCAGATGTCGTCAACAACGAGTTCAGCAATCGAACAAGCCCGCTCACTGATCCAGCAAGCGCAAACGTCGCTGAACAGCGCCTTGAGTTTTTTGAAACAAGAAAGCCTGGTGAACGGCCGCGTCAATGGCGACAAGCTGGATCGCAAGCAACTGGCTTGCTACGAAGTGGCCTATTGCGAAGCGGAGATCACTGCGGCGAAAGTGATTCTGGACTACAGCCAGAAGGTGAAAGCGGAGAAAGGCGGCTCTGATTTGCGTATAGAAGAGCGCCTGGCACTGCAATATTCTGCAGAAGCGCTGCAGAATTGCCGCAGCCGGTTCAACGCTCGCCGCGCGGATTTCGGTTTTTCCCGCGAGCAATTGCGTGCGACGCTGGATTCGGATGCGGTGGATGCGTTCATCAACCAGTATCTGTCCACTGAGTCGCTGGAAGCGATAGGTCAGGAAGTGCTGTCCCACGGCGGCTTCACCGGCGAATACCTGCTGGATCATGAAAAAGAAATGATCCGCGAGCAGTTCCGCGCCTTTGCCGAGGAAGTGGTGGCACCGCGCGCCGAGCACATTCACACCCACGATGCCGATATTCCAGAAGAGATTATCAAGCCGTTGGTGGAGTTGGGCTGTTTTGGTTTGTCGATTCCGATGCAGTACGGCGGTATTCAGCCGGACGACAAGGAAGACAACCTGGGCATGATCGTGGTGACGGAGGAATTGTCGCGTGGATCTTTGGGTGCGGCTGGCAGCTTGATTACGCGCCCTGAGATTATGTCGCGCGCGTTGTTGAAAGGCGGTACTGAAGAACAGAAGCAATATTGGCTGCCGAAGCTGGCGCAAGCCGAACCGCTGAACGCGGTAGCGGTGACGGAACCGAATTTTGGTTCTGATGTAGCGTCGATGAAGTTGAAAGCCACTCAGGTGGAGGGTGGCTGGATTTTGGATGGCGAAAAAACCTGGTGCACCTTTGCCGGTCGTGCGGGTGTGTTGCTGACGTTGGCGCGCACGAATGCTGATCCGAAGTCAGGCCATCGTGGATTGACCATGTTCCTGGTGGAGAAACCTTCCTTCCCCGGCCATTCATTTGAATACAAGCAGCCACAAGGCGGCACGCTGACGGGCAAAGCGATTCCCACAATTGGCTATCGCGGCATGCACTCTTTTACCGTGTTCTTCGATCATTATTTCGTGCCAGATTCCCATGTGCTGGGCGGCAAGGAAGGCATTGGCAATGGATTCTATTACACGATGGCGGGCTTTTCCGGCGGCCGGATTCAGACAGCGGCCCGTGCAACCGGTGTGATGCAGGCGGCATTTGAAAAAGCCCTGAGTTATTCGAAAGAGCGCCAGGTGTTTGGTAAGCCGATCGGTGATTATCAACTGACGCTGGTGAAGATCGCGCGCATGGCGATGTTGCTGGCGGTGTCGCGGCAGTTCACTTATCACGTGGCACGGCTGATGGATGAAGGCCAGGGCCAGATGGAGGCCAGTCTGGTGAAGCTGTATGCGTGTAAGTCGTCAGAGTGGCTGGCGCGGGAAGCGATGCAGATTCACGGCGGCATGGGTTATGCGGAAGAGACGTCGGTGAGCCGGTATTACATTGATGCGCGCGTGCTGTCGATTTTCGAAGGCGCGGAAGAGACATTGGCGCTGAAGGTGATTGCGAAGGCGTTGGTGGAGAACGCGGCGTAACGTTGTTGTTCGATTTTCTATTTTAGGACGCAGTCGGAGAGCGGGCAGCCGGTTCGGGACACGCTACAAGCACATCCATGTGCGCTCGTCCGCGGCCATCCATGGCCGCAAACGGTCCCGAACCGGCTGCCCGCTCTCTGACTGCTCGTGCTAACGACCAATCCTTTGCTCCGTTAGCGGATTCTGTTTACGTGCTCAAGGATTCATTCATGGCAATCAAATTCCCCACGCAACAAGAATTGGCCCCTTCCAGCGAAATCAGCCTGAATAACGTGCGCCATCCGCAATATGGCCGTTACCTGGAAGAATATGTACCCGGCCAACTGTTCGTACATCCGCGTGGATTTTCCTTTACCCAATCCAATATCGACGCATTCTCGCGTACCTACATGCAGTGCAATCCGCTGTATCTGGATCTGGAATATGCGCGTGCGCATGGATTCAGCCAACTGCCCGCCTCGCCGCAGATGGTGTTCAACGTAGTACTGTCGCTGGGTGTGCAAAACGATTCTGAGAAAGTGATCGCCAATCTGGGCTACTACAACGCGCAATTCCTGACACCGGTTTATCCTGGTGACACCGTGCGCGCCATGACGATGGTGACGGATCGCAAGGAACGTGGCGCCGACAAGCCCGGCATTGTGACGATTCGCACGTTGGGTGTGAATCAGCGTGATGAAGTGGTGCTGCAATACGAACGTAAACTGATGGTGGCTTATCGTGGCGATCGCTTGCCGACGACGCCATTATCAAACGCCGCCCTACCCGCTTTTCCCTGGCAAACCGACGCTGGCGTAAAACTGCCGGATGGTCTCGCCACCGCCTTGCGCCATGTACCAAAATCCGTCACAGGCTGGAACACCTACGCAGAAGATTTCAAAGCTGGCGACATCGTCGTTCACAACAACGGCCGCACCATCAGCGATGAGCATTTTGCGCTGACCTACCAAGTGGGCAACACTCACCCTCTGCACTACGATCGCATTTACAGCTCCGCACAAAGCGGCCCAATGAGTGGCAATCCGATCGTGTACGGCGGCTTGGTGTACGCCTGGCTGGAAGGCTTGGCCAGCCGTGATCTGAGCGAAAATGCGCTGTGGGAAATCGGTTTTACCGAGGGCTATCACACGCAGCCTGCCTTTGCTGGCGATACCGTGTTTGCCCTGAGCCGGATTCTGGCAGTCAGCGATGCGCCGGGCGAACTGAAAGATCTGGCCAGCGTGGTGAGCATTCAATTCATCGGCGTGAAAGGCATCACCTCGGCCAAAGCGTTGGAACAATATGGCGCGGATCTGTTC
>DATLII010000664.1:0-2205 GCA_035539495.1 Dongiaceae bacterium | reverse complement strand
GCCATGGGACCATTGGCGGAGATGCCCCAGGACGAGATTGAGCGTCAGTACGCGACCAATCTGTATGGTCCACTGGCACTGATACGGGCATTGGTGCCGTCCATGCAACAGCGCGGCGGCGGCCGGATCGTCAACATCGGTTCAGTGTCCGGCATTCTGGTGACGCCTTTCTCGGGGCTTTATTGCTCCACCAAGGCGGCGTTACATGCGGTGTCGGACGCGCTGCGGATGGAGCTGGCGCCCTTCAAAATCCAAGTAGCGGTGGTTCAGCCTGGCGCCATCGAATCGGAATTTGGTGCCAACGCAGAGGCATCGCTTGGGCGAACATTTGGCGCGCAATCACTTTATTCCAGTGTGAAAGACGGTGTGCTGAAACGGGCGCGGGCATCGCAGAACAATCCAACTTCCACCGTGCAATTTGTGACGGAACTCGTGCAGATCCTCGAACTCGAATCTATACCACCGGTCATTCGAATCGGAAATGGTAGCCTGATCATGCCGCTGGTGGCGCGCTGGGTACCGATCAGGTTGAGGGATTTCGCACTGCGGCATTCCTTTCATTTGAACCGGTTGAAAAAGTAGGGGCGAAAATCCTTCGCCAGCGCGCCTGAACCTGAGCCGCAACCGCCATTCATTCCGCGGTGCCGCGAAGGACAAGGAGATGCAAAATGGACGAGTATCGCCACCACGTATCCGGCTTTTTTGAGAAACGGAACGACGCTGATCAAGCCCTCGCCCTTTTGATCAAGCGGGGTTTTCCGGCAGAACAGCTACAGGTCTATACCGCAAGCACCAAAGCACCACCCGCCCCGGCTCCTTCGCAACAAAGTGACGAGGTACTGAAAGATGTGGTGGTCGATGGTGCCATTGGTACCGCGGTGGGAACCGGCCTGGGTGGTTTGGCTACCATCGGATTGGTGGCGGCAAATGTCAGTTTGTTCATTGCCAGTCCGCTGATCGGACCACTGACGATGCTGGGCTGGGGTGCAGGCCTGGGTGCCTTGGTGGGTACCGCCGTTGGAGCTTCAACCAAATCCGGTGAGCCGAAAGGTCACTTTGCAGATCTGGTCATGGATGCCATCAAAAGCGGGAATGCTGTGCTGGTGGCGGAAACGCGCTCCCGGGAACAAGCCGCGATCGCGCGTGAAGTCATACGGGATGCGGTGGGTGAATACAAGGATATTGCGGTGTCCTGAGAACCTGTCCCTAATAACCGGCAGCTTAATCAGATCCCGATCCGCACAGATCTTATTTCCGTAGCTAATCCTGGCTGGCGCAGTCGATACTGCGCCAGTTCCCGTTGTCGCTCCACGCCCAGCTCACTAGCACCTCTTATTTTTCCCACCTTTTTCCAAGCATCCGCTCCCTAAAACATCGGCGTCGGTCATGGTTTTGATCATGAAGGCGAGCAATCTGTCCCGTTTCGAGAAAGTCCCTGCCTTATCCCGATAGTACGCGCGTGAAATAGATCTATATTATAGGGATCAATCGTTTGAACACTTGAGCTGGATAAAAGGGGAACACCGCATGCGACGCTGGAATGGCTGGGGCGATGAGAACACCGATTTCCCGCTGAAGCCCTCGGCCCGACAATTTCTGCAGGACCTGATCGGTACCGGCAAGCGACTGTCGGACGCAACCTTGGCGGATGTCATAGCCAAAGTGCCGCCCTCTCGTCTGCCGCCTCATCCATTAATTGTGACCGACGCCGAAGTGCGGGTGCGTCACGCTCGCGGCCAGAGTCTGCCAGACTGGCTGGCTGTGCGCAGCGGCGACATCGGTGTATTTCCCGACGGCGTGGCTTTTCCGGATTCCAGCGCCCAGGTACAGGCACTGCTGCAATTCGCCCGTGAAAACGGCGTGCATGTGATTCCCTATGGCGGCGGTTCATCGGTGGTGGGCCATATCAATCCACTGGCCGGATCGGCGCCGGTGCTCACCCTTAGCCTGGCCAATCTGAATCGTCTGCTGGCGTTGGATCGGGTCAGCCAGATCGCGACTTTTGGTGCGGGAACGCCTGGCCCGCAGGTGGAAGCGCAGTTGAAACATGAAGGTTTCACGCTGGGGCATTTCCCACAATCCTGGGAACTGTCCACCGTGGGTGGCTGGGTGGCCAGCCGTTCCAGCGGGCAGCAGTCACTGCGCTACGGCCGCATCGAGCAGTTGTATGCCGGCGGCAAGATGGAAACCACCGAAGGCACACTG
>DATLII010000663.1:0-5366 GCA_035539495.1 Dongiaceae bacterium | reverse complement strand
GGATCTCGCAATGAGTCTGCTTGTAATGCACCTGGCAGGGAAACTGCGCCGCGTATTCACCATCATCCAGCGCCGGAAAATCCAGATTAATACGCTTAGGTACGATTTGTTGTCCGATCAACCAGGACAGGAAGCGCACCGTGAGAAACACCACCGCTTCCAGAATATAGGGCCGGAAATTCACTTCGGCGCGCGAGACAAAACGGATACTGGCTTCATCGGGCGTTTGCAGCAAACGGCCCACGATAGTCAGATCAAACAGTTCGTAAAATTTGATGCCGCGGCGGATGGCCTTTTCCAAGGTGGCGCAGTTGATTACCGCATGGGCCATCATGCTGAAAGTACCGGGTTTCGACACGCGGCCTTCGCCGAAGCCCATGAATTCATCTTCGGTACGGCGCATCACCGCCAGCATCAGCTGAATGAAAAGCTTTTTGTCGATACCGGCATCACCGTCCTTCAACAGACGGGGGTCGATGCTGCTCTCCGACAGCAACTCCTCGCTGCTGACGCCAGAACGCTTGGCTGCTTCCAGCAGCAACAGAACCTGAGGGATGGGAATCCTGTTTCCTGTCACACTCCACGCCTTATTTTGCAATGGATTTCAATAAGTTATTCGGGCTCGACAGATACCCGGATGTTCTCTAGGATGGAAACTGCAAGTGCCGTGGACAACGGAGGCAAAGCGCCTGTAACTCTACTGCCTTCGCCCGGGAACTTCCATATCCACTGTCGTTTTATGTCATTAAAAATGGCACATTACGTCATTGTTGGTGGTATGGGTGGAACCAATAATGAGCACCAATCAGTCACTCCTGCAAGTACTGTCGTATGGCAGATTCATCAGGAGTCGTCACTAAAACAATTCGATGCCCACCGGATACCACTGTCCTGTCATCCGGTCCCTACGGAGTAGCGCAATGAGCTTCATCGCCCGCAGCATTTTTGAAGAAGAGCACCAGGTATTTCGCGACAACTTCCGTCGCTTCTGCGAAGAGGAAGTGGCACCACAATCCGAAAAATGGATCGAGCAAGGCATCGTTGATCGCGAAATTTGGAAATTGGCTGGCGATAACGGCTTCCTGGCACCCTTCGTTGATGAAGAATTCGGTGGTCTGGGCCTGAAAGATTTTCGTTTCTCGCAAATCATGATCGAGGAACTGTCCCGCATCGGCGAAAGCGGTTTCGCGCTGAGCCTGCACAACGACGTTATCGCGCCCTACCTGGATTCCTACGGCACTGAAGAACAGAAGCGTCGTTGGCTGCCAGGCGTTTGCAGTGGTGACACCATTCTGGCGATTGCCATGACCGAACCCGGTACTGGCAGCGACCTGCAAGCAATCAAAACCAAGCTGGAAGACAAAGGCGATCATTACATTCTGAACGGCGCCAAAACCTTTATCTCCAACGGCATTCTGTCCGACCTGGTGATCGTGGCTGCAAAAGCTGATCAAGGTGTGACGCTGGTTGTGGTAGAGCGCAGCATGGAAGGCTTCAAACGCGGCCGTAACCTGAAAAAAATGGGTATGAAATCCCAGGATACTGCTGAGCTGTTCTTCGAAAACGTGATCGTGCCGAAAAACAACGTACTGGGTCAGCCTGGCCAAGGCTTCATCTATCTGATGCAAAAATTGGCTCAGGAGCGTCTGGTGTGCGCTATTGGCGCGGTTGCTGGCAGCGTATTCGCGTTCGAAGAAACGCTGAAATACGTGAAAGAGCGCACCGCATTCGGCAAGCCCATCGGCAAATTCCAAAACACCCGTTTCCGCATGGCGGAACTGAAAACTGAAATCACCATCGGCCAGATGTTCCTTGATACGCTGGTCACCAAGCACTTGGAAGGCAAGGTCACTCCCGATGAAGCGGCCATGTCGAAATGGTGGTGTACCGATCTGCTCAACCGCGTGGTAGACCAGGGCGTGCAATTCCACGGTGGCTACGGCTACATGATGGAATACCCCATCGCCCGCGCGTATGTTGACGCCAGAATAACCCCGATCTTTGCGGGCACCAATGAGATCATGAAAGAGATCATTGGCCGCGGGCTGGGGCTATAGAGGGAGACTGTTTCAACAGTCAAAAATAAGAAATAGGCGGTTATTGGACCGCCTTTTCTTTATCTAAAGCCTTCCCACGAAAGGCCCCACAACAAGAACACCAAGAATGCAAAGAACACAGGAGATCCCACATGTCGCAAATCCGTTTTGATGATCGCGTCGTCCTTGTCACCGGTGCTGGTAACGGCCTCGGAAAAAGTCATGCACTGGAATTCGCCCGTCGCGGCGCCAAGGTGGTGGTGAACGATCTGGGTGGTAGCGCCTTCGGTGAAGGTGCCAACAAGAATGCCGCCGATCTGGTAGTAGAAGAAATCATTGCTGCCGGCGGCGAAGCCGTTGCCAACTATGATTCCGTTACCGACGGCGACAAGATCGTGCAGACCGCGATGGATAACTTCGGCCGCATCGATGTGGTGATCAACAACGCCGGCATCCTGCGCGACAAGAGCTTCAACAAGATGACCGAAGCCGACTGGGATCTGGTGTACCAGGTGCATGTGAAGGGCGCATTCAAAGTCAGCCACGCCGCTTGGCCTTACATGAAAGAAGCCAACTACGGCCGCCTGATTTTCACTGCCTCCGCCGCCGGCATCTACGGCAACTTCGGCCAGGCCAACTACAGCATGGCGAAACTGGGCCTGCATGGTTTGAGTCAAACCCTGGCAATGGAAGGCAAGAAATCCAACATCATCGTCAACACCATCGCGCCGATCGCCGGCTCGCGTTTGACTGAAACCATTCTGCCACCTCCGCTGATTGAGCAACTGAAACCGGAATACGTCACGCCGCTGGTAGTGAAACTGTGCGACGAGCACAACAGTTTTACCGGAGGTCTGTACGAGGTAGGGGCCGGCTGGGTTGGCGCACTGCGCTGGGAACGCACCAAGGGCGTGGGCTTCAAACTGGGCGAAAACTTCACTGCCGACGACGTCGCTGCCAAATGGGATCAGATCACCGATTTCACCAACGTTGATCATCCACGCAACGGCCAGGAAGCGATGATGGCCATGATGCAAAACCTGGCGAATCGCTAATTGAGGGCACCTCCATGACACAGCGCGTGAATGTAATCGGCGTCGGCATGACCAAGTTCTTCAAGCCTGGCGATCCGAATGGCAGTGATTATCCAAAAATGGGCGCCGAAGCCGTACGTCTGGCACTGAAAGATGCCGGCATCGATTACAGCGAAATTCAGCAGGCCTGGACCGGCTATGTCTATGGTGACAGCTGCAGCGGCCATCGTGCTCTGTACGAAGTGGGCCAGACCGGCATTCCCATCTTCAACGTCAACAGCAACTGCTCAACCGGCTCCAGCGCACTATTCGCGGCGCGGCAAGCTGTAGCGTCGGGCGCCATCGACGTTGCCCTGGTGTTGGGCTTCGAGAAAATGGAAAAAGGTGCGCTGGGTTCCAAGTTCGGCGACCGAGCCAATTCCATCGAACTCCATGGCACCACCATGCTGCGATTGCAGGAATTCAAACCCGCTCCACCCGCTGCACAGATGTTCGGTGGCGCTGGCGCGGAGTACCAGAAAAAATACGGCACCAAGGACGAGATTTTCGGCCGCATCGCAGTCAAGGCGCGCAAGCACGCCAACGTCAACCCGTTCGCGATTTTCGGCGACGTAGTGACACTGGAAGAAGTGATGGCATCGCCGCACCAGTACGGTCCCCTCACCCGCCTGCAATGCTGTCCGCCCACCTGCGGCGCCGCGGCAGCAGTACTGTGCTCCGATGCTTATGCGAAAAAGAAAGGCATTACCAATCCGGTTTACATCGCCGCCCAGGACATGCAAACCGATCTGTCCGACAGCTTCGCCGATAGCATGATGGACATGGTGGGTTATGGCATGGCCAAGCGCGCAGCTAACAACGTGTATGAACGCGCAGGCGTCGGCGCGAGCGAAGTAAACGTGGTGGAACTGCATGACTGCTTCACCGCCAACGAGCTGATCACCTACGAATCCCTGGGGCTGACGCCGGAAGGCACCGCCGAGAAATTCATTCTGGATGGTGATAACACGTACGGCGGCAAAGTGGTGGTGAATCCCTCCGGCGGCCTGTTGTCGAAAGGTCATCCGCTGGGCGCTACCGGCCTGGCGCAATGCACCGAGCTGGTGTGGCAGCTGCGCGGACAAGCCGATAAACGCCAGGTGGAAGGGGCCAAGGTCGCACTGCAGCACAACGTGGGTATCGGCGGCGCCTGCGTGGTGACGATGTATCGCAAGGACTGATCTCTTTTTCGCTTTGAATCAGCGCTAAAACACGATGGCCGGCGAAAAGATAAGATAAAGAAACGACAAAAAAGGGTGGCAGACCGATGGTCTCCACCCTTTCGTTTAAGTACCTTTCTGATCTCTTTCTAATTCATTTTTAGGCTACATCAGGGCAGCAACGACCCCGCCCGATAGCGCGCCAACTGCCGACAGATCGCCACCAGCTTGCCCTCCGAGTCCCAAATCTCACCATCCTCTTCCATCAAGCCATTGATCAGATAACGGGTGGAGAAACGCCCCAATAACTCCCCTGACGCCGGCTTGGCTCGCACATGCACGGTCAATTCAAGGGTGGGCACCCAGCCTAGCGGGCCAAACTTGGCGAATACGGTGGGCGGAACACAATCGGCAAAGAACGGCAGAGCCAACACATCCGGTTCAGTGCCATCGCGAAATCGATAACGGATCAGATGCTCCGGACGACCGGAAAAATCTGCCTTCATCCAGCGCGCTTTATCGGGATCGAATAGCATGTCCACCCGATCATGAATTGCCAGAAACCGCGGGGTTTTCAAGAACGCCTGCGGGTTCGGAATCTCGGGCTTCTGCTCCAGAATCCAGTTTTCTCCTTCCGTTTTGTCCAGATCGCCAAAGGTAGCGGTGAAACGCGCCCGCTCCACGCCGTCCTGCACGAAACGCAACGCGCCGGTAGAAACGGTTTTACCCAAACGTATCTGTTCGAACTGCAGATCCACGGGCCCATTCAGCGCTTTCTCGACGAAATGCCCGGTAATGGTGAGCGGATCGTCGTGGTGCAGCGCCTCACGCAATGTGCGCGCCGCAATGGACATCAGATAGCCGCCGGTGGGGACGTTGCCCACGTTCCAGCGCTCCGACACCTGACCACGCCACAGATTGTCGCTGATTTTCTCGATGGCTGTGTCTTGCCAGAATTCGCTCACCGGACGCTCTCCTGCATTGATGTTTTCATATCAGAAAACCAAAGCCAGAAATCCCAATGGATCGCGAGTCCGCGCCACCGACAACATAAACAGAAAACAAGCCAACGCGGCAAAAAACGCAATCACCCGGAT
>DATLII010000662.1:0-2990 GCA_035539495.1 Dongiaceae bacterium | reverse complement strand
CATCTTGGGCAAACAATATCGGCGGGAAACTTCAATCCCTACGCGCTGGCGGTGGGCGGCGGCACGCTGACTTTGATCCTGCTGTTCAAACGTTTCAGCAAAGTGCCGGTGATTCTGATCGCGGTGGTCCTGGCCACGCTGGCAGTGGATCTGCTGGATCTGAATAGCCGCGGTGTGAAAATTCTGGGCGAACTGCCGCAAGGGCTGCCCTCGTTTGCTTTGCCTTGGCTGAGCGGAGTCGATCTGGCCAGTGTGATTCTGGGTGGATGCGCCGCAGCGTTGGTGGCGTTTGCCGATACCAGTGTGCTGTCCCGCACTTATGCCGCCCGCGCCCGCGTGCCGGTGGACCCCAACCAGGAAATGGTGGGATTGGGAGTCTCCAATCTGGCGGCGGGTTTTTTCCAGGGCTTCCCTATCAGCAGCAGTTCTTCGCGTACGCCGGTGGCGGAAGCAGCGGGTTCCAAAACCCAGGTTACCGGCATTGTCGGGGCGTTGGGGGTGGCGATTCTGCTGCTGGCGGCCCCGAATCTTCTGGAACATCTGCCCAACAGTGCGTTGGCGGCAGTGGTCATTGCCGCGGCCCTGGGATTGTTTGAGTTCACCGATTTACGCCGCATTTTCCGCATCCAGCAATGGGAGTTCTGGTTGTCCATGTGCTGCTTTGCCGGCGTGGTGATCTTTGGTGCAGTGCCCGGCATCTGTATTGCGGTCGTGTTGGCAGTGATTGAATTCCTCTGGGACGGATGGCGCCCCCATTATGCAGTGCTCGGGCGGGCCGACGGCGTGCGCGGCTATCACGATCTGAAGCGTTATCCCCAGGCCCGTCGGGTACCGGGATTGTTGCTGTTCCGTTGGGATGCGCCGTTGTTCTTCGCTAATGCCGAGCTGTTCCAGCAATGTGTGCGGCAGGCCATCGCCGAAGCGCCGGACCGCATCCGCCGCGTGGTGGTAACGGCCGAGCCAGTGACCAGCGTCGACGTCACCTCTGCCGATATGTTGCGCGAATTGGCGGCGATGCTGCGGCGGGATGAGATCGAACTGCACTTTGCCGAGATGAAAGACCCGGTGAAGGACAAGCTGGTGCGGTTTGAACTGCTGGACCAACTTGGCCACGAAATATTCCATCCCACCGTGGGCTCCGCAGTGGACGCTTACCTGGCAGCCTACCAGGTGGAATGGGAACCCTGATCGCTGTTCATGAACGTTGCCGATGATCGCCCTGGTCATACTTCCGCCGGGCTTAGACTTCCTCCCTAATGCCGTTATAATCGTTCCTCTCGCACTGGGGTCGTCAGGCCCCGCCATGGCCGTGAGGCCAGGGGATCTCGCCAGTGATTGAACTGAATTATTGCCAAATCAGGAGTTTACCTTGAGTTCAGTAGTGTCGGAGCAGCGTGTTCTATCGGGCATGCGCCCCACGGGCAGTTTGCATCTGGGTCATTACCACGGTGTTCTGAAGAACTGGGTCAAACTGCAGCACGAGTACGAGTGCTTCTTCTTCGTGGCCGACTGGCACGCCCTCACCACCCACTACGAAGACCCGCGTCTGATCGAGGAATCTGTCTGGGAAATGGTGATCGACTGGTTGGCGGCGGGCCTGAATCCGGGCTCCGTGACCCTGTTCATCCAGAGCCGGGTGCCCGAGCACGCGGAGCTGCACCTGCTGATGTCCATGATGACACCCCTGGGCTGGCTGGAACGGGTACCTACCTACAAGGACCAGATCGAGCAACTTAAGGAAAAGGATCTGGCCACTTACGGCTTCCTCGGTTACCCGCTGCTGCAAAGCGCCGACATTCTGATTTACCGTGCCGGCCAGGTGCCGGTGGGTGCTGACCAGGTATCCCACATCGAATTGACCCGCGAGCTGGCGCGCCGCTTCAACCACCTGTATGGCCGTGAACCCGGCTTTGAGGAGCTGGTGGAGCAGGCGATCCAGAAGATGGGTAAGAAAAACGCCAAGCTGTATCGCAACCTGCTCACCAAATATCAGGAGCAGGGCGATGACGAAGCCCTGGAAACCGCTCATGCGTTGGTGCGTGATCAGCAGAACATCACCCTGTCCGATAAAGAACGCCTGCACGGCTATATCGAAGGCGGTGGCAAAGTGATCCTGCCGGAACCCCAGGCACTGCTCACACCCGAGTCGAAAATGCCGGGGCTGGACGGACGCAAGATGTCCAAGTCCTACCACAACACCATCACCATGCGGGACACTGACGATCAGATCGCCACCAAGCTCCGCACCATGCCCACCGATCCCGCTCGCGTGCGTCGTACCGATCCCGGCGATCCTGAAAAATGCCCGGTATGGCAATGGCACCAGGTGTATTCCGACACCTTGCGCAAGCAATGGGTGCAGGAAGGCTGCCGCAGCGCTGGCATCGGTTGCCTGGACTGCAAAAAACCGCTGATCGAAGCGGTGCAGGAAGAATTGAAACCGATCCGCATCCGCGCCCAGGACTACGCCAGCAATCCCGACCTGGTAAGAACCATCGTGGCAGAAGGGTGTGAAAAAGCCCGCGAAGCCGCGCGCGCCACCTTGGAAGATGTACGCAATGCCATGGGACTGGGGTACTTCTGATCATGGCGCCTGAACAGGACAGCCTGCTGGATTCTGACGTGGCCGTTGCGCCCGACTCTCCAGTACAAGAAAACCCGGTGCAGGAAGAAATGCCCTTCGCCCTGGTTTATGGCGAGGCCTTCACCAAATTGCCCCAGGATCTGTACATTCCACCGGATGCGCTGGAAGTCATTCTGGAAGCCTTCGAAGGTCCACTCGACCTGCTGCTGTACCTGATCAAAAAGCAAAACCTCGACATTCTCGATATTCCCGTGGCGCAGATTACGGCGCAGTACATGGAATATGTCGAGCTGATGAAAAGCCTGAACCTGGAGCTGGCGGCAGAGTATCTGGTGATGGCGGCGCTGCTGGGTGAAATCAAATCCCGCATGCTGCTGCCACGTCAACCGGGCGAGGAAGAAGAGGA
>DATLII010000661.1:0-2836 GCA_035539495.1 Dongiaceae bacterium | reverse complement strand
GAACTGGAACCGCGCATTTTCTCCTTCAACAATCCCGCCGGCGCCTGCACCGCCTGCGACGGTCTCGGTGTCACCCAGTTTTTCGACGAGGACACCATCGTCACCTCGCCCGACCTCAGTCTGACCGAAGGCGCCATCCGTGGCTGGGACAAGCGCAGCATCTACTACTTCCAAATGCTGAACTCGCTGGCGGATTACTACAATTTCGATATCGACAAGCCCTTCGGCAAACTGACGAAAAAAGTGCGCCAGCTGGTGCTGCATGGTACTGGCTCAGAATCCGTGCCGTTCCGCTACCTCAACGATCGCGGCGACAAGATCACCCGCCACCACCCGTTCGAGGGCATCATTCCCAACATGGAGCGGCGCTACCGGGAAACCGAATCCGACGCTGTGCGTGAGGAATTGGCGAAGCATCTGACCACCGCCGAATGCCAGACGTGTCATGGCTCTCGCCTGAATCGTTCCGCCCGCCACGTCTTTATCGAAGGCACCACGCTGCCCGACGTAATCCGCAAGCCGGTGAACGATTCACTGACTTATTTCAAAACCCTGAAGCTGGAAGGCAAGAAAGGCGAGATCGCGGAGAAGATTCTGAAAGAGATCCGCGAGCGACTGCAATTTCTGGTAAACGTGGGCCTGGACTACTTGTCACTGAACCGGCGCGCTGAGACCCTATCCGGCGGCGAGGCTCAACGAATCCGGCTGGCCAGCCAGATTGGCGCAGGGCTGGTAGGCGTAATGTATATCCTGGACGAACCTTCCATCGGCCTGCACCAACGCGATAACGAACGGCTGTTGGCCACCCTCACCCGCTTGCGCGACATGGGCAACACGGTGATCGTGGTGGAGCACGACGAGGACGCCATCCGCGCCGCCGACTTCGTGGTGGATATCGGCCCCGGCGCCGGCGTGCACGGCGGCCAGATTTTGCGAGCCGGCACCATCGAGCAGATCATGGCTTGCAAGCAGTCCCTCACCGGCCAATATATGAAAGGCACTCTGCGCATCGAGGTGCCAAAACAACGCACCAAACCCAATGCAAAAAAACAGCTGGTAATCAAAGGCGCCCACGGCAACAACCTGCAGAACGTGGACCTGAAACTGCCAGTGGGGCTAATGACCTGCGTCACCGGCGTCTCTGGCTCGGGCAAATCCACGCTGATCAATGGCACCTTGTTCCCGCTGGCCTCCACTGTATTGAATGGCGCCAGCACGCTGAAACCGGAACCCTACGCCGAAATTCAGGGCCTGGACCATTTCGACAAGGTAGTGGACATCGACCAGAGCCCCATTGGTCGCACACCCCGCTCCAACCCCGCCACCTACACCGGCCTATTCACGCCAATCCGCGAATTGTTCGCCGGCACGCAAGAGGCTCGCTCCCGCGGTTACGGCCCAGGCCGCTTCAGCTTTAACGTTAAGGGCGGCCGCTGCGAAGCCTGCCAGGGCGACGGCGTAATCAAGGTGGAAATGCACTTCCTGCCGGACATCTATGTGCCCTGCGACGTCTGCAAGGGCAAACGCTACAACCGCGAAACTCTGGAGATCAAATTCAAAGGCAAGAGCATCCAGGAAGTCCTGGAGATGACGGTGGAAGACGCTCACGTCTTTTTCGAAAACGTACCCGCCCTTGCGCGCAAGCTGCAGACGCTGATTGATGTAGGGCTTTCGTATATAGGACTGGGACAATCTGCCACCACACTGTCAGGTGGCGAGGCGCAGCGGGTGAAACTGTCGAAGGAACTGTCCAAGCGCGATACCGGCCAGACGCTGTACATTTTGGATGAACCCACCACCGGTCTGCACTTTCACGACATCCAACAGTTGTTGACCGTGCTGCATCGCCTGCGGGACAAGGGCAACACCGTAGTGATCATCGAGCACAACCTTGATGTAATTAAAACCGCCGACTGGATCGTGGATCTGGGACCGGAAGGTGGTAACGGTGGCGGTCAGATCATCGCCGAGGGAACACCGGAGGCGGTCGCGAAAAACAAACAATCCCATACCGGGCGGTTCTTGAAACAGTTTCTGAAGAACGAATAGGCTGAAACACTGAGGGCTACATGGATGTAGCCCTCAATGCCGGATACAGTGGTAGGCGCAAACAGCAGGCACAAAAAAAGCCGGACTAGCCGGCTTTTTAGACGAGTTAGGCACGAAATGCTTATTCGTCGTCAACTTCCACTGCAGGGCCTTTAGCAACGCGGCCTACCAGCTCAACGTATGCCATCGGCGCTTTATCACCAGAACGGAAGCCGCACTTCAGGATACGAATGTAGCCTCCGGGACGCTCCTTGTAACGAGGACCCAGATCGGTGAACAGCTTGCCAACTGCAGACTTGCTGCGGGTGCGGTTGAACGCCAGACGGCGGTTAGCAACGCTGTCAATCTTCGCCAAAGTAATCAATGGCTCAGCATGGCGACGCAGCTCTTTTGCCTTAGGCAGAGTTGTTTTGATCAACTCATGTTCAACCAGCGATACAGCCATGTTACGGAACATAGCCGCGCGATGGCTGCTTGTACGACTGAAATTACGACCACTGTTACGGTGACGCATTGCTCTTTTCCTTTACCACTCACGCCTGCCCCGTAGGACAGAAAATTAAAATTAACGCTTCTTCAGTACGCGATCGTCGTCGCGCAAACTGCCAGGCGGCCAGTTTTCCAGGCGCATACCCAGAGACAAGCCTTTAGAAGCCAGTACATCCTTGATTTCGGTCAGCGACTTCTTACCCAGGTTCGGGGTTTTCAGCAGCTCAACCTCGGTGCGCTGCACCAGGTCACCGATGTAGTAAACGTTTTCTGCCTTCAAACAGTTGGCGGAACGCAC
>DATLII010000660.1:0-5160 GCA_035539495.1 Dongiaceae bacterium | reverse complement strand
GCTTGGGCTTCGCTTTCCGGGCTGGCCCAGTGCTATGCTTGAGTAGCCCGCAGGAGTCCATTTCGGGCACGAATCGACAGGCGTGCTTTTTCCTCTGAGGCGACGACATGCTGTTAAACAGCAAACTGGCAAGGCGGCTGGTGCTCTGGATGGGTGGGGTGGCAACGCTCATTTTCGCCATTGGCATTTTTCTGGATTACCGGCTGTCACGCGAGCACATCATACGCAACAGCGAACTGGAGGCGGCTGAAGTCATTCGTTCTTCTGCCGCCGATCTTCGGACCCGGTTTCAAGGGGTGCAGCGCTCCACGGATCTTTTCGCTGGCGTGCTGGCGGACAGCGACATTTCGCTGGATGAAATGACGGGATTACTGGAGCGCGCAGTCAGCCGAAATCCCGATCTCTACGGCGCAGCCATCGCTATAGAGCCAGCTCTCTCCGGGCGGCCCCACGGCTTTTCTCCCTACTACTTCCATGCGGGCGATGACATCAGTTTTGTTGACTTGAGCCGAACTTACCCCCGTGGCTATGCCCAAGAGGCCTGGTTCGTCGGCCCTCGCCGAGAGATGCGACCATTGTGGAGTGAGCCGTACTTCGACGCCGGCGGCGGCAATGCCCTGATGGCAACCTATAGTGTTCCCATACTGCGCAAGCATGGCAGCGAGTCTGTATTTTTTGGTGTGGTGACTGCAGACATCTCACTCAAAAGCATTCAGGCCTTTCTCAGTAAAATCCATCTCGGCAGCAGCGGTTTTGCTTTTCTGCTGAGCCAGCAGGGCAGCCTGATCAGTTTTCCCGATGACCAATACCTCTTGCAAACCTTTCCTGCGGTGTTTCCCGCCATCAGCGCCAACACGCTTTGGCAACGGGCCATTTTCCATGCGCTGAATGGTCAGCAGAACATCGTGCGCCTGCCTTGTCCGCATCAGCAAGACCAATGTCTGCTGGCGTATTCGCCGTTTGCCGACACGGGCTGGGCTCTGATGGTGGTGTATCCGGAAAAGGAAATGCTGGCTGAATTGAACCAGCATATTTTCAAAATTGTGCTGACCGGTATTGGTTGCATTTTTGCCTTGCTGCTCAGCGTGGTCTTCATCGCTCGCAGCATCACGCACCCGCTGGTCACGTTGACAGCCGCAGCCGACAAACTGGGCAGCGGCGATATGGAAGTAACATTACCGCAAGCCCGCGGTGACGACGAAGTGGCGCATTTGGTAATCGCGTTTCGTAACATGAAATTGCGACTGCGCGCTTACATCGCACAAGTCGAACAGGAAGCGACATCGCGCAGTCGCCTGCAAGGTGAGTTGAATGCTGCCCGCCAGATACAAATGGAAATGTTGCCGCAGGCAGGCAATGCCCACGTGCGGTTGCCGACTCATGAAATTCATGCCCGTCTGATACCGGCCAAGGCCGTGGGCGGCGACCTCTATACCTGGTTCCAACCGGATGAAACCCATATCTTTCTGGTGATAGGCGATGTTTCCGACAAAGGCGTGCCTGCAGCTTTGTTTATGGCCCGGGTGGTGACATTGTTACAGCAACACCTGGTACCCAATATTGCGCCACCGGAGGTATTGTCCCTGCTCAACGATGGGCTGGTGGAACGTAACGACGCCTGCATGTTTGCCACGCTGAGTTGCGTCCGTGTGGATATGGAAAGCGGCGCCGTAGACTGGGCCAGCGCCGGACACGGTGCTCCGTTACTTAAACGTGCCAACAGGGTGACCGTGCTGGAGCAGGAGCATGGCCCAGCGCTGGGCCTGATGGAAGCTCAGGACTTCCCGACCAATAGCACTATACTTACTCCGGGTGATGTCCTGCTTTTATGTACGGATGGCATAGATGAAGCCATGAGCACCGCCCATGAACTCTTCGGCATGCGGCGTTTGCATGAAACCGTGCAAGACTGTCCGGAAAATACGGTTGAGAGGCTGATTGAGTGTGTGCTGGAAAAGGTACGCGAGCATGCGAGCGGTGAGCCGCAGTCCGACGACATCACCTTGCTGGTCTTTGCCTGGAAGGGACCGCGGCACATGCTGATACACCGCGAGTGGCTGCAGTTCTCTTCCCGCGCCTTCCCAGCAAATTTGCCCGCCATAGCCGAGCTGTTTGCCTGGCTGACGGACTGGTGTCGCGAGCAGAGCGTGCCAGATGCAGCTCTGGCTGAGCTCAAGTTGGTAGCGGAAGAACTCTTTGTGAATATCGTGCATTACAGCGGCCTCTCTCGCAGTGATCAGATCTGCGTTCAGCTGGCCCGCGCTGAAGACACTGTCGGCTTGGAGTTCATTGATGCAGGCAGGCCCTGGAATCCGTTGGAGGACAGCGCGGCTCCCATTCTAGGGGTAGACTCTGAAGAGGTTGATATAGGCGGCCTGGGTGTCCATCTGGTGCGCGAACTAACGGATGAGCAGTGTTATCGCCGCGAGTTTTCCGATAACCGTTTTTGTGTTGTGAATAGAATAGTGGAAGCAAATCAATAAACTCGATCTGGCAAGGAGCTGAGCGATGGCACTGCAATGCAAATCAATCAAGCAGCAAGAAGGTAATGTAATTCGCGTGACCCTGCGAGGAGAACTTGACACCCTGACGGCGCCGGATTGCGAGCGAGAGCTTGAGGCCGCCCTGCGTCCAGGCATAGATATGCTGATTCTGGATATGAAAGAGCTCAGTTATATCAGCTCCGCCGGCTTACGCGTAGTATTCAAAATCGCCAAGCAGGCGAAGGCGGGTGGCGTCCATTTTGCCTTGGCCAACCGCCAGCCGCAGATCGTGAAAGTGTTTGATATCGTGAAGGCGCTACCTGACGTGAACATTTTCCGGAATGAAGCCGAGCTGGACGCCTACCTCACGCTCATGCAGGAAAAGACGTTGCGTGGCGGTGACTAAGGCCAGGATAGCATCAAGAAAAACACCTGAAGGAATAAAAAAAGGGGCGTTCGCGCCCTTTTGTTATTAGCGCCATTGTTGTGGTCTGTCCCCCTACCCTTTCCTGTATTGCCACACCCATCAAAATCGCAAATTCGGGCCTTTGCGCCTACGCTGAGTTGATAGCTCCCCGTCAATCAAGCTCTGCAGTAAGCCTCGGTTACCGTTGAGCTAACCCGCTGACATTCGATGTCAAGTTAAGAGACGACACCATGTTTTCCGAAAAAAGTTCAGGCTGGAAAATCTTCCGTGGCGCGCGACGCAGAAAAGATGCGCAGGCCATGATGGATGCCATTAGCAAATCAATGGCGATCATCGAGTTCACACTGGACGGAACCGTCATTACGGCCAACGATAATTTTCTTCATGCAATGGGTTATTCACTGCCTGAAATCCAGGGCAGACACCACAGCATGTTTGTCGATCCCGATTATCGGAACAGCGATGAATATCGCGCTTTTTGGCAGCGACTGAGCCGCGGGCAATATGAGACCGGGCAATACCTGCGCATTGGCAAAGGTGGCAAGCCCATATGGATTGAAGCCTCGTACAATCCCATCTTCGATACTAAGGGGCGACCTTACAAAGTGGTTAAATTCGCCACTGATATTACGGCCAGAAAACTGCACGATGCCGACTTCGCAGGGCAGCTTGCCGCCATTGGAAAATCGATGGCCATCATCGAATTTTCGCTGGATGGAAAAATATTGTCGGCCAATGCTAATTTCCTGGATGCTCTCGGTTACTCATTGGAAGAAATAGTGGGCCAGCACCACAGCCTGTTTGTTGATCCAGCCCAGCGCCAAAGCATCGAGTATCGTCTGTTTTGGGAAAAGCTCGGCCGTGGTGAATACGATTCAGGGCAATATCTGCGGGTTGGCAAAGGCGGCAGACCGGTATGGATTCAGGCTTCCTACAATCCCATCATGGATGCTTCTGGCAAATGCTTTAAAGTCGTGAAATTTGCCACGGACATTACCGCGCAAAAATTGCGTGATGCTGAATCGAATGGACAATTGGCGGCGATTGGAAAATCAATGGCCGTGATCGAGTTCTCGCCAGACGGCACCATACTGACCGCCAACGACAACTTCCTGAAAGCGGTCGGCTATTCGCTGGATGAGATCAAGGGCAAGCATCACAGCATGTTCGTAGATGCAGTTTACCGCCAGAGTCCGGAATACCGGATGCTGTGGGAAAAGCTGGGGCGTGGCGAATATGACTCCGGGCAATACCTGCGTATTGGCAAAAACGGTAAGCAGTTGTGGCTGCAAGCCTCGTACAACCCCATCCTGAACAGCGAAGGGAAATGCTTCAAGGTCGTGAAATTCGCGACGGACATTACCGAGCAGAAGGAACGCAATGCGGAATTCGAAGGGCAGCTCGCCGCGATCGACAAATCCATGGCGGTCATTGAATTTACGCTGGACGGCCAGATTCTGAAGGCTAATGAAAACTTCCTGAAAACCATGGGCTATTCGCAATCGGAAATTGCCCGCCAGCACCACGGCATGTTTGTCGAGCCTAACTATCGCCAAAGCGCAGAATATAAAGCCTTTTGGGATCGGCTTGGCCGGGGCCAGTATGATGCAGGGCAGTACCTGCGTCTTGGCAAGAACGGCAAAAAAATATGGATTCAAGCCTCGTACAACCCGATCATGAATGCGAACGGCGTTCCGTTTAAGGTTGTGAAGTACGCCACGGATATTACCGAACAAAAGAATGCCGAAACAACGACGCAGCAAGCCGTTGAAGACGTCATGCGGGTCATGAGCGCTATTGCTTCCGGCAACCTGTCCGAAAAAATAACGAGGGAATACGAAGGCGCGTTTTCACAGCTCAAGAGCAACGTAAACGAAACCTGTAACAAGCTGACAGAGATCATCACCAATATTCGCCAGTCGTCATCGACCATTACATCAGCCGCGAACGAAATTGCCGACGGCAATTCTGATTTGAGCCAGCGTACGGAAGAACAGGCATCATCGCTTGAGCAGACAGCGTCCAGCATGGAAGAAATGACGAGCACGGTGAAACAGAGTGCGGAAAATGCCGCGCAAGCAAGCCAACTCGCGGCAGAGGTGCTACGCCGTGCCCGCTCCGGTGGCGAAGTGGTTGAGCGCGCAGTTCAGGCAATGGGTGAGATCAACCGCTCCAGCAAACGGGTTGCCGACATCATCGGTGTGATTGACGAAATTGCGTTTCAAACCAATTTGCTGGCATTGAATGCGG
>DATLII010000659.1:0-2942 GCA_035539495.1 Dongiaceae bacterium | reverse complement strand
GAACCATGGATTACCTGCCGATTTTTTTTCAGTTGAAACAACTGCGCTGCCTGGTGGTGGGCGGTGGCGATGTGGCCACCCGCAAAGCGTCACTGTTGCTGCGGGCAGGTGCCCATGTGCGGGTGGTGTCGCTGGAGATTTCCCCCGCCATGCAGCAATTGTTGGCGCAGGATTCGCAATCGGAACAACACCTGCGTGCGTTTGCTTCCACTGATTTGGATGGCGTTGCTTTGGCAATCGCCGCGACTGACGATGAGCCGTTGAATCGGACGGTGTCGGAGCAGGCAAGGGCGCGGCATATCCCAGTGAATGTGGTGGACAATCCGGAGCTGTGCACCTTTGTGCTGCCGTCGATTGTGGATCGTTCCCCGGTTGTGGTGGCGGTGTCGAGTGGCGGTCAGTCGCCGGTACTGGCCCGATTGATTCGCGCCAAGTTGGAAACCCTGATTCCTGCCAGTTACGGCCGTCTGGCTCAGCTGGTGGGGCAATTCCGTGAGCAGGCCAAGGCGCGTTTCAGTGATGTAAATCAGCGGCGCGGTTTTTGGGAAGGTGTGTTGTCGGGTCCTATTGCCGAGTATGTGTTTGCGGGCAAGGAACGGGATGCCGAACAAATGCTGCAGCAATTGCTGGCAGATCCTGATCTTCCGGCGCCGCATACCGGTGAAGTCTATTTAGTGGGAGCGGGTCCTGGCGATCCTGATCTGCTGACGTTTCGTGCCCTGCGGCTGATGCAGCAGGCGGACGTGGTGCTGTACGACCGTTTGGTAAGTCCGGAAATCCTCGATTTGGTGCGACGGGATGCCACTCGCATTTACGTGGGCAAAGCCCGCAGTGATCACGCAGTTCCGCAAGATCAGATCAACGAATACCTGGTTGAGCTGGCGCTTAAAGGCCATCGCGTATGCCGGTTGAAAGGCGGCGATCCGTTTATCTTCGGCCGCGGAGGCGAGGAGATCGATCGTCTGGCCCAGGCTGGCATCCAGTTTCAGGTGGTACCCGGCATCACGGCGGCGTCCGGCTGTGCCAGTTATGCCGGCATTCCGCTGACCCATCGTGATTACGCCCAGTCGGTGCGCTTCATCACGGGGCATTTGAAGGACGGCTCTCTCGATCTGGATTGGGACACGTTGGCGAAGGAAAAGCAGACGCTTGTCTTTTACATGGGGTTGGTGGGCCTGCCGTCCATATGTGAGCGGCTGGTTAAGCACGGCCTGCCTGCCAGTACGCCGATCGCGCTGATTCAGCAGGGGACGACCCGGCATCAGAGGGTGTTTGTATCCGATTTGGCCAACATGGTGGAACATATTAAAAATCAGGATGTTAAAGCGCCAACTTTGATCATCGTTGGCGATGTTGTGAAGCTGCACGACAAGCTGAAATGGTTTGATCCGGCGACCCTTGGCGCGGCCTCTACGACCTTCTAAGCGCGACTTATCCCTGCCGTTTTTTTCGGCTCGATCCCTGAAAAGCATGGGTTTTTCGGGGATGTTTCCTTTTCAAACAACCGGCATCGTCTAACCTTTAAATTGGTATAGGGGAGTCTTCGCCGGAGCTTGCAGCAATGAACTGGTTCAACCGTATCTCGATCAAATTCAAACTGCTTCTGATCCCGTTGGTAGGGGTCCTTGGATTTGCAACCAATCTTGCCTACAACTTTACCGTCAACACTGATACCCGGCACAAGCAGGAAAGTGTGCGTGACGTTTATTACCCGATTCTGGAGCGCGCCAACAATGTCATCGTGACATTGGATCGCACCGTGGAAGTGATGAATTCATCCGTCAGCGCCGGTGAAATGGACATGCTGAAAGGCGCCGATGAGAATGCGGATAAAATGCGGACCTTGTTCCGTGAAATCAAAGCTCTGGAGCCGGATCGCAAACGTGTGGTGGAAGATCTGACCAGCTCCTTCGAAAACTATTATGTGCTGGCTCGGGAAATTTCCGAGGGCATGATCTCCGGCAAGGCCGATTTCGCCCAGCTCAACAACAAAGTAGAGCTGATGGGTTCGAAATTGAATTCACTGAAATCCCAGCTGCGAGATTTTCGTGATGAGAGCTTCAATCTGTTCTCTGACAATATTTCCCAATCGATTGCCGATTCCAATACCGCGTTGAATGTAGGTGCCACCATCGCAGTGCTAATCACCGTCGTGCTGATTTCGGTGTCGCTGTACGTCACCATGATGGTGACCCGCAATATCGCGCAGGTGGTGTCGTCGCTGCAGGAAATCGCCAGCGGCGAGGGTGATTTGACCAAGCGTATCAAACAGAATTCGGAAGACGAAATCGGCACTCTGGTGTACTGGTTCAACTCTTTTATTGAGCGCTTACAAGGCATTATCGGCGACGTGGTGACCAGCATTTCCCCGTTAAGTGATGTGAGCCGTGAATTAGGTGGGTTGGCGCAGGACAGCGAGCATGCGTCGTCAGAACAGTTGGAAGCCACCGTCAGTGTCAACCGTTCCATGAAGGAAATGTTCGAGAGTCTGAATGAGAACGCGCTGAATACGTCGAATGCAGCCGGCGCTGCGTCGGATGCGAATGATCAGGCCAAAAAGGGCCACGGCATCGTCAGCGAGGCGATTCGTACCATCAATGATCTGGCGAAAGAAGTGGCCAAGGCCGGTGAAACCATTCATCAGCTGGAAGCTGATACTGCTAACGTCGGCCAGATCCTGGATGTTATTCAAGGCATTGCATCGCAGACCAATTTGCTGGCATTGAACGCAGCGATCGAAGCGGCGCGCGCTGGTGAGCATGGTCGTGGATTTGCCGTGGTGGCAGATGAAGTGCGGACGTTGGCGTCGCGTACTCAGGAATCCACTGAAGAAATTCATCGCGTGATCGAGCAGCTGCAACGTACTGCCCGCGCCATTTCCGAAGTTATGGCTAACGGTCAACGCAAAGCGGAAGAGAGCGTCACAAAAGCAGGGGAAACCG
>DATLII010000658.1:0-4987 GCA_035539495.1 Dongiaceae bacterium | reverse complement strand
GCAGTGTTATCCAGAACCGGCAGGTCATTCATTGATACAAATCAGATTTAATGTATCGGAGTGGTTTGCGGTCGCGGCGCAGTGTAGCCTTCCGTCACCATTCTTCAGTCAGGAGTTGTTGCCATGAGCGAACGGACCAGCGAAAGAGTTAGCGTGCGGGTGGAAGGCGCAGTGGCCTATGTCACCCTCAATCGCGCCGACAAGCACAATGGTATGGACATGGCGCTGTTGAACGGCGTGATCGCGGCGCAGAAACAGGTGCGCAAGCTGAAGGATGTTCGCGCGGTGATTTTGCATGGCGATGGACCCTCGTTCTGCGCCGGCCTGGATTTCAAAAGCGTGCTCGGTCAACCGATGACGGCATTCACCAGTTATCTGCAATTGTGGTGGCCCATGCGCAACCGCTTTCAGACCTGGAGCATCGGTTGGCGCGAAGTGCCGGTGCCGGTGATCGCGGTGATGCATGGCAACTGCTTTGGCGCCGGCCTGCAGTTGGGCTTGGGCGCCGACATTCGTATCTGCACGCCGGATGCAAAATTGTCGATGATGGAAGCCAAGTGGGGTCTGGTGCCCGACATGGGCGGTGTGGCGCTGATGCGCGAGCTGATGCCGATCGACGTGGCGAAGGAAATCACTTTCACTGGCCGCATTCTGAGTGGCGTTGATGCAAAAGAATTGGGCCTGGTGACGCACGTCAGTGCCGACCCCATGGCACACGCGCTGCAACTGGCGCAGGAAATGGCGGTGCGTTCGCCCGATGCGGTGGGTGCCGGCAAATTCCTGCTGCAAACCGCCTGGCGGGCGCTGGACGATGTGGCGCTGCGGGCTGAACGTGTATGGCAGCGGCGCATGATGGGCACCAAGAACCAACGCATCTCGGTGGAGCGCAACCAGAAAAAAACCGAGATTCCATTTGCAGAGCGATCGGTGCGCTAGACGCTGATCCTCGGCAATTGAAATGGCAAATGCCTTTGCCGCCGGGCTGGCCCTGTCTTTTTTTGCCAGTGGATACGGGCTGTTCCTGGCACGGCTGAAAATTCGATCTGCCTCCGTCCTTTTGTAGAAAACCCCAAACTACACAACCACTTGTGAGGCTGCTTGGAACAGCGTAACCCGCTTTTTCGCGCAACCTGCATACCTTGCGACCAATTCCTGGCCAGGGCCTGATTTTTTTGGTCAGGAAAATTGGTCAACGCTGCAATTGCGGGCCAGGGTGACTCTGTGGTCGTATTCGGCAAACCAAAAAACAAGGAGCGGATCCATGAACGCAGCCGTTGATACCCACGCCAATGCACGTGCCGACTGGGCGTCGGCCGCCGTCGCCAGACAGCGTGCTTTTTTCCAATCCGGAGCCACCCGCAGCTATGAATTCCGCATTGCCCAGCTGAAACAGCTGAAAGCCGCGATTCTGCGCTATGCCCCCGAGGTGGAAGCTGCCCTGAAAGCCGACATCGGCCGTCCGCCCCTGGAAGCCTATGTGGAACTGAACACGGCGATGGATGATTTGAATCACACCATCAAGCATCTGAAAAAATGGATGCAGCCGAAACGGGTCGGCACCACCATGTTCGCCCAGCCCGGCAGCAGCCGCATCGAGTACAAGCCGCTGGGTGTCAGCTTCATCATGGGCCCCTACAACTATCCGTTCGTGCTGTGCATTCAGCCGCTGCTGGGCGCATTGGCAGCGGGTAATACCGTGATCATGAAGCCGTCGTCGCTGAACCCGCAGGTGGCGGCGGTGCTGGAAAAAATCGCCAAGGAATATTTCACGCCGGATGTGTTCCAGGTGTTCCTGGGCAGCACCGAAGTGACCGACGCACTGCTGGAAGAGCAGTTCGACCACATCTTCTTTACCGGCAGCCCGCGCGTGGGCCGTATCGTGCTGGCGAAAGCCGCAAAATACCTGACGCCGGTGACGCTGGAATTGGGCGGCAAGAGCCCGACCATCGTGCACAGCGACGCCAAGCTGGATGTGGCTGCCAAGCGTATTCTGGCCGGCAAGTTGATGAACGCGGGCCAGACTTGTATCGCGCCGGATCACCTGTTCGTACATGCCTCCGTCAAGGACGTGTTCGAGCGCAAACTGGTGGAGACGTTGAAAACCTTCTACGGCAGCAATCCGCAGCAGAGCCCGGATTTCGGCCGCATGATCAATGCCAAGCACTTCGATCGCGTGACCGGTTTGATCGATCAAGCGAAAGTGCTGGCTGGCGGCCAGTCCGATAAAAAAGATCTCTACATCGCGCCCACGCTGCTGCATAACGTGACGTTGGATGACGCCGTGATGAAGGAAGAGATTTTTGGCCCGGTGTTGCCGATCATCAGCTACAACTCGCTGAGCGAAATTTACGAGCACGTGAAAAAACTGCCGCAGCATCCATTGGCGCTGTACTTGTTCACTGAAAGCAAGGACGTGGAGCAGGAAGTGTTGGCCAACATCCAGTTCGGTGGTGGCTGCGTTAACAATACGCTGATGCACATTGCCAACGGCAATCTGCCGTTTGGTGGCGTGGGTGAAAGCGGCATGGGCGCCTATCACGGCCACAAGTCGTTCCTTACTTTCTCGCACGCGCGCAGTGTATTGAAGTCGAGCACGTTCATCGATCCGCCGCTGCGTTACGCGCCGTACAAGAACAAAGTGAAAATTTTCAAAATGCTGTTTAAGTGAAACGTTCTGCGTTCAAGCAGTGCGGCAAAAAACACCCGGCCTTGGCGCCGGGTGTTTTTTTATGCGCAATGCTGTGTTCGTTCGCCTTAGCTGAATGACACAATGCAGCCGGCGCCGATTTCAAATCCGCACAAATTCCTGAAACGGCCCGGTGATTTCATAAGTGATGCCGAAACCCTTGCCGCCACCGAACACTGCACTGCCGCGTTGTGAACTGAAATACAAACGGCTGCCATCGGGACTGAAGGCTGGCCCGGTGATTTCCGATCCGTCCTGGCCTGTCACCTGCAGCAGCGGCGCCAGATTGCCATTCTGATCGATCACCACGATCTGCATATCACCACCATCTTCCGCCACCAGAATATCGCCGCCGGATGACATCGTCAGATTGTCCACGCCAGTTAAAATCGGATTGCCTGAGGTTGCGGCGTCATACAGCACGCGTAGGTGATTCAAGTGGGTGTCCAGCTGCCAAACGCGGTTGTCGCCTTTGGTGGTGAAGTAGATGAAACCGTTGCTGTACCAGATGCCTTCGCCGCCTTTGAAAACGGTGCTGGTGGGTACCTGCTGGCGAGTTGGTTTTTGCAGCAGATTAGGCGTGGGATTGGGCAGGTCGATCCAGCTGACGAAACCTTGTTCATCCACTGCCGCCACTTGCAACACGCCGGCTGTCAGATTGAGTTGGCCTTCGGCATTCACGCCATCGGGCACAAACCGGTACAGGCGGCCGTCACCTTCATCTTCGGTTAGAAATAGCAGGCCTTGTACTGGGTCCACCGCCACCGCTTCGTGTTTGAAATGTCCCAGAGCATGACGCACGACGGCCTTTTTCTCGCCGAACGGGTCGCATTCGAATACGCGGCCGAAATCCGCTTCCTCGCACGACAGCCAGGTATTCCAAGGCGTGGGGCCGCCCGCGCAATTGAGATTGGAGCCGCCCAGAATGCGGTAGGCGCTGTGCACCGAGGCGTCGGCGTTGAAGCGGATGGCCGATGCACCGCCACCCAGCAGCCCGATGGTTTCGCTGTTGGAGACGTAAATCCAGCCGCCGTCGCCGGCGTCGAAAGTGGCGCCGCCGTCCGGGAACATGTGCCAGGTGTAGCCGGTGGTGTTCCACCAGCTTTTACGCACATTCAATCCGGCGGCTGCAATACAGCGCGAGGAAAATCCGGGTGGAAGGCGGATGCCGTGCGCATCGGGTGCTTGCAGTTCACCTACCGGGGTGAGCGCGGCGGACAGTGGTCGGCTCATTGTGAGCAGACTGGGGCCTAATGCCAGGGCTGCCATGCCGGCGGGTGCGGCACCCAAAAGGCGGCGACGGGAAATGGAAGCGGGTGTATTGGTCACAGTGGTCTTCACAGTGGTTTCCTCTCGGGGGATGTCAGTGGCGCCAGCATAGAAGCGCGCCATGACAAAAATCCTGCCGATCCTCAAGGTTTCGCTCCAGGGTTGCTGGTAGAGTCTGAGCGTTTTCCTTCTAAGGATCTTCCATCAAAGGAATTTGCCGGATGCGCGTCACGGATCGTCTGCCCTGCATTGGAATCCTGTTCTTGTCCATACTGGCGTTTGTCACCTTGCCCGCCTTTGCTGCCGACACAACCGGCGACGTATTCAAGGAACCCGCCGCTGCGATCACCCGTGTGCTCACCGCATTGCCGCCACCCACGCCGTTGGTGCATGCCCGTTCCGGCCAGGTGGCGTTGCTGCAATACGAACAGTTGATCAGTTCAGCGCGGCAGACCGCACCGCGCTTGGGGCTGGCGGGCTTCCGGCTGGATCCGGTGACGCTCACCACGGGCATCGAACCGCGCATTATTCAGGTGGAAGTTCTGTCCACCACCGCGTCTGATAATGCGCTCCACATTTGGAAAGCTGGCGGCGACGCGCGTTTCGAACACGTGCACATCGCGCCTGATGGCCGCACGTTGGCGGCAGTGCGTTTGCTCACGGGCCGCCCACCACAATTGGTGCTGTACGACATTGCCGCCGGTACCGAACGAACGCTGACAACCGCCGTGAATCCAGTCTGGGGTAGTCCCTGCACTTGGACCGGCAACGACCGCCTGCTTTGTAGAGTGCTGCCGGCAAAACGTCCGCCGTTGACGACGCCCGCGTCCGCGCCGCTGATTTTGTCTCACGTCGGCGCTGCCACTCCCGTGCGCACCTACGACAATCTGCTGGAAACGCCGGCCGATGACGATCGCTTCGATCACTACTTCACGACCGAATTCGCGCTGCTCACTCGCGATGGCCGCGAGCAGCGTTTGCCAATTCCGGCGGGGCTGATCAGCAATTTCTCGCCGTCGCCCGATGGTAATC
>DATLII010000657.1:0-4042 GCA_035539495.1 Dongiaceae bacterium | reverse complement strand
CCGGAAGGTGAGGCGGTGGCCCGTTGTTCTGGTGGCCTGTATTGTCCGGCGCAGGTCAAAGAGGCGATCAAGCATTTTGCCTCGCGCAAGGCGATGGATGTGGACGGCCTGGGCGATAAATTGGTAGAACAGCTGGTGGATCTGGGCCTGATTGCCCATGTGTCGGATCTGTATAAGCTGCAGGTCGATCAGGTAGCCGCGATGGAACGTATGGGCCAAAAATCGGCGCAGAACCTGATTGATGCGTTGGAGAAAAGCAAATCCACCACGCTGCCCCGTTTTCTGTTCGCCCTGGGCATTCGCGATGTGGGTGAGGCGACGGCGCTGACGCTGGCGCAGCATTTCGGCACCCTGGACAACATCAAAGCTGCCAGCGAGGAACAGTTGCAGGACGCGCAGGATGTCGGGCCGGTGGTGGCCAGCCGTATCGCTGAGTTTTTCAGTCAGCCGCACAATCTGGAGATCATTCGGGCGCTGCGGGAAGCCGGTGTGCACTGGACTGAACAGGAACCCGCTGCCCGGGAAGCGGGCGCGTTGGATGGCAAGACGTATGTGCTGACCGGCACGCTCACTCAGCTCGGCCGTGATGAAGCCAAGGAATACCTGCAACAGTTGGGAGCAAAAGTGGCAGGCAGCGTGTCGAAAAACACGGACGTCGTCGTGGCGGGCGAAAAGGCCGGTTCCAAACTGAAGAAAGCCGAGGAGCTGTCCATTCCCGTGATCGACGAAGACGCCTTCATTCAGATGTTGCGGGAACACGGAATCCAGGGAATTTGATTATGTCCGACACTGGCCATCACACGCTCACACTCAAGGAAAATCGCCTGACGATTCTCAGCCTGTCGCTGGTGCTGTTGGCATTTCTGCTGACCGCCTGGATCGCCTGGCTGAATTATTCCATGCACCGATCCGCCACCACCCAGATCCTGAAGTCGCAGCAGTTGCAGGAGCGGGCGCAGGCTCATGTGCAGGATCAGTACACCGAATACATGAAGCAGGAAGCGGCCAACCGCCGTTTTGAGAAGGCGTTCGAAATCAAGCAGCGCCATTATGCCGATTTCATGGGCGCTGTGGCGGATGTTTGGCTGGCCGTGAGTCGCACTGATAATGCAGCATTGGAAAATGCGTTGCATCAGCTGCAAAAATCCAATTTTGGCCTGGAGCCGTTTTTGGACACCGGCAGCCGCCATTACTTGCAGAAGCGCATGAAACAGTACGACGCCCTGTCGCGCCAGTTGCTCAATGCCGAATACCGTTATAAAACCAATCAGGAAGGCGATAAGAAGACGCTCAACCAGATGAGCGACGAATTCCAGACGTTTCTTTATCCATTACTGTTCGAGCCGGACGCATCACAGGAAACCCCATCAGGAGATCAGGGATGAAACCCCGCAAACTGGTCAATGAAAAATTCAAACTCAAAAGTGTGCCGACGCGGCCTGATCGCGGCGTTGATCACTCCAGTGAACGTATCGAAGAACTGCAACTGGAATTGCTGCGGGCGCAATTAGCGCTGTTCAAGGAAAAGAAACGGGCCATCATTGTGATCGAAGGCACCGACACGTCCGGCAAGGGCGGCATTATCCGCCGCATCACTCGCCATCTTGATCCGCGCAGTTTTCGCGTTTGGCCCATTGGTGCGCCTGAGGCGTCGGAGCAGGCACGTCATTATCTGTTCCGTTTCTGGCAGCGTCTGCCGGAGCCGGGTCAGCTGACCATCTTTGATCGTTCCTGGTATGGCCGCGTGCTGGTGGAACGGGTAGAGGGCCACGCGCGCAAAGAAGAATGGAAACGTGCTTATCACGAGATCAACGAATTCGAGCGCCTGCTGGCGGATGACGGTGTGATCCTGATCAAGCTGTTTCTGCATCTGTCGAAAGAGGAACAGTATGCGCGTTTCATGGAGCGCATTCGCGAACCGACCAAGCGTTGGAAAATCACGGTATCGGATCTGGAAAGCCGACGATTCTGGCCCGAATACCAGCGTGCCTATCACGATATGCTGAATCTCACTGCAACCGCAGTTGCGCCCTGGTTTGTTCTCAGTGCCGATGATAAGGAATATGCCCGGGTACATGCGTTGCGACTGATTGCGAAGGAACTGAAAAATCATGTCGATCTGAGACGGGTGAATCTGCTGGATCCGCAAGTGGTCACGGCGATCATCGATCAGTTTGGCGAAGATGTCTTGCGGGACGATCTGGTGCAGGCGAGTCATGGACAATCTGATTGAAGTTCCCTGGGATGCATTGTCCCCCGACACCTTGAATGCGCTGGTGGAAGAATTTGTTTCCCGCGACGGGACTGATTATGGCGAGCAGGAAGTGGCGCTGGAGCGCAAGGTGGCGCAGGTGACTGCCGGCTTACGGCGCAAGGAATTTGTCATCGTGTTCGATAATGGTGCGGAAACCACGCATATCATGACCCGTCAGCAGTGGCGCGAGGCACTGAAGCAGGCTGGAATGGAGCCTTAAGTCTCGGTATTGCCTGATAAAACGCGCGCAATTGTCAAACCCCGTGGAACAGTAGTAAGCTGCAAAAGTACTGTAAATCATGCATATCTATAAGAACGAGGACGGTACTGATGAAGAGTGTTAGGGATATTATGAGGTCCAAGCCCATTTCGCATACGTACAGCGTGCAGCCCGGCACCAAGGTGTTGGATGCGATCAAGCTGATGGCGGAAAAAGGGATTGGTGCATTGGTGGTGTTGGAAAACGATAAGCTGGTGGGCATTGTCAGCGAACGGGATTACGCGCGCAAAGTGGTGTTGATGTCACGCTCTTCGCACACGGCGGAAGTGCGCGAGATCATGACGCCCGATGTGATCACCGTGTCACCCGATCAGAGCATCGAGCATTGTATGGAGCTGATGACCGAGCGCCGCCTGCGGCACTTGCCAGTGCTGGAAGAGGGCAAGCTGGTAGGCATGGTGTCCATCGGTGACATCGTTAAGCACATCATTTCCGATCAGCAATTCCTGATCCGTCAGCTGGAAGGTTATATTCGCGGCGAGGCCGTTTAATCTCCCGCAATAGAAAACGCGCCGGGTGGACCGCGAACACGACATCGCGGTCCACCGGTTGTGGTTCACCGGTGATGTAACCCGCCAGAATCTCCGCCGCCAGCAATGACGACGTAATGCCTTTCGAACCATGTGCCGTGGTGATGTACAGCCCAGGCAGCAGTGGTGCACGCTCAAATTCCCGTTTCAGAAAACCTTTGCCGATGTCCGCGTAGGTGTGTGCGAACGCAGCGCTGTCAGGCAGAGGGCCTACCACTGGCAAGAAGTCCGGGGTCTGACAGCGAAAGCCGACCCGCCCCTGTATCTCGCCGTGATCCATCATTTGATCATTCATTGGTAATTGCAGCGCTGCCGCCATCGCAGGCCAGGTGTCGCGCAACTGCTGCAGATTTTTGACGTGATCCTGCGCGCGTTCCTGCGGATCTTTATCCTTCGGGTGAAAGGTGGCGCCAATACAGTGGAAGCCATCGCGAGCCGGATTCAGGTAGCCGTCGTAGTTGATCGCGTATTGCAGTTGCTGTGATGCAGGTGTGGCGGGCACGTAACTGATCTGGCCGCGTATCCAACGTAGTGGTAGATGTTGCGCGAACAGATTCTGATTGGCTTCGAACGTGTTGGCCAGTACTACGGCGTCGAAAGCAGTGGGTTCATCATTGATGCACCAGCGTTGATCCGGTTGCAGACTGGGTTCGGCGCGAACGCTGGTACGCAATTGAATGCCCGGATGTTGCAGTAGTGCGCGACACAGAAAAGCTGGATTTAACCAGCCGCCGAATTTCATCAGCAATGCGGGGTGAGGGCAGGGCACCTGGGTAAGCGCCGATACCTGTTCCTGCGTGAGTGCTGCCACCACGTCATCCGGCCACAAACCGGACTCCAGCAGTTTTTGCTGCTCGGCGCGTTCGCTTTCGTCCCACGCTAGTTGCAGCACGCCATTCAGGTTCCAGTCGGCGCCGGGCTGCAGATTCTGCGCAGCAAAAAAATCCCGCAAATAACGGCAAGCATGCAGATACGCAA
>DATLII010000656.1:0-5319 GCA_035539495.1 Dongiaceae bacterium | reverse complement strand
CTGGCGCCGCTGTTTCAGTCCATTATGGGAATGCCACTGGATGAACTCTGGTGGGGCGAATTTTCTCCCCGGTTGAATCAAACCCAGTTAACGCAGCCGGCGTTGTTTGCATTCGAATACTGTTTGGCGCAGACGTTGATGGATTGGGGCATTCGCCCGGATCTATGCCTGGGACACAGTGTCGGTGAGTACGTGGCGGCGTGCATTGCGGGTGTGTTGTCGCTGGAAGATGCGCTGCGCTGCATTGCACTGCGGGCTCGCTGCATGGCGGATTGCGAAGCTCCGGGTGTGATGGTGGCGGTGCTGGCTACGCCGGAGCGCGTGGTGGATGCCATTGCGCAAACCGCCGGCGCTACTGCGGACAAAGTAGCGATCGCCGCTTACAACAGCCCCAACAGCACCGTGATGTCGGGCGACCGTACCGCCGTGCTGGCGGTGATGCAACGGCTGGTGGATGCGGGTGTGCGTTGCGTGCAACTGGATGTGTCGCACGCTTTCCATTCGCCGTTGATGCAACCCGCCGCCAATGCTTTGCAAGCACAATTGCCTGCGTTGACTGTGGAAGCCGGCACTGTTCCGGTGATTTCTAACGTCAGCGCTACGATATTGAATCCGTCGGAACTGACACCGGCTTATCTGGCACAGCATATCGTTGCGCCGGTCCGCTTCACCGACAGCATTCGTTGCGCGGTGGAGCAGGGCGCCAGCCTGTTCATTGAAATCGGGCCGAAGTCGACGCTGACGCAGTTGTTGTCGCAGATTGTGCCCGACGCCGGTATTCAGGCGTTCGCGTCGATCGCACAGCCCCGTCAGCCGATTCATTCACTGTGGAATTGCCTGGGACGCGCTTATGAGCTGGGATTGAATCCGTCCTGGCAGGCTGCCTTGGGTGGTGGTCGTCTCCAGCACGTGCAGCGGTTGCCGTATCCATTCAATCGTCAGCGTTTGTGGACGCGAAGCAATAAACGTTTGGTGGCGGCAGCGCCTGCCAAAGCACCGCTGTATAGCCTGGCGTGGCAGCCGGTTGCGTTGACCTCAACCAATACCGATGCAGGCGATTGGTTGATCGTGCATGCGCACAACAAAGTATCTAACGCATTGGCAATCGCGATGATCGAAGCGGGCGCCCGTGTGCAGCACCTGAACCTGGCTGATATGCCATTGGGCAATGCTGATGACATGCAGACTTTGCTGGCACAGCAAGCCTGGCGCGGCGTGATCCTGCAGGCAGGAACTCAATCCGATATAGATAATGACGCTGAAAACCAAGTCATCGCGCAAACCGAAACGTTCCGCCAATTGCTGACGCAACTGGATACCGGCCTGACTTCGGGAAAAGTTGTCGCACCTCGGGGTCTTTGGTTGGTGGCCGAGTCTGCAAACGCGGAAGCCGAACTTATCCTAGCTCCGTTGCTGGGTTTTGCCAAAGGCGCCAGCCTGGAAAAACGCTTGGCCTGGGGTGGCAGCGTGGAAGTTCGCGATACCGATCCTGCGTCTCTGCAAAAAGCTGTGCAAGTGCTGCTGAGCGAAGCTCGGGATTTACTGCAGGTGGAAAAAGGCACCGTGCTGCAGCCTCGCCTGCAAGCCAGTACGCCAGCACTCAGCAATGAATTGCGCTTCACCGCAGACGATGCAGTGTTGATTGCAGGTGGCGCCGGCGGCATCGGCCTGAACCTGTGCTCCTGGTGTGTTGAGCGCGGATTGAAAAAGCTGCTGGTAATTGGTCGGCGTGCAGCCGAGCCCTTGGGAGAGGCCGGCGAAGCGTTACAGCGCCTGCAAAGCCAGGGTGTAACCGTGCAATACCGTCAGCTGGATATCGCAGACGCACACACCACTGCAACTGTCGTAGCCGAGTTCGAAGCCAGCGCAGGCCCACTCACCGGTTTCATTCACGCAGCCGGTGTAGCGTCACTGCGCAATCTGGATGAATTGGATGCAGCACAACTGCGTGCCACGCTCGACAGCAAATTATGGGGTGCCTGGAACCTGCATCAATTGGCACTCACACGTTCTACCAAATTGTTTGCATTGTTCTCGTCAATTTCTTCACTGTGGGGCGGCCTGCAATTGGCGCATTATGCTGCCGCGAACGCTTGCCTGGATGCACTGGCGACACTGCGTCTGCAACAGGATCTGCCAGTGCATTGCATCCAGTGGGGCCCGTGGAAAGAGGCCGGCATGGCCAAGGACCAGGTATCCCACGACATGAGCAAGATGGGTGTACGTGCATTCGACAATGCCCGGGCAAAACAGGCTTTTCTGAACGCTGTAGACAGTCCTTGCGGAATCTACACCGCAGTGGACGCCGACTGGAACGCGCTGGCTCGCACCTTCGCCGCCAATCCGCGGGCCCGTTTGTTCGACGATCTGGTGACAGCAGAATCTGAAGCGACTTTAACAACACCGAAAGCAAAAGTCGCAGCCGTCGATTTCAGCAACCTGGATGCAGCTGCTTGTGAAGCCCGTATCAGCGAGATCGTCATGACCACGCTGACACGTCAGCTGCAACTGGAACGCAATCGGGTGCGCCCGGAGACGCCGTTCATGGAGCTGGGGCTGGATTCCATTCTGGCGGTGGAAATCGGGCGCGCACTGGAAGCAGCAATCGGCATGGCACTGCCAGCAACACTGCTGTTCGACGCGCCCACCGCACAGACGCTGATTGCGGCGCTTTGCAAACGGGTGCAACCAGCAGCACGGAAACAGAAAAGTATCAGTGTCATCCAGGACACCAACATCACCGAACTCATTCAGACCATTCGTCAGTTGGACGACAGCGAACTCGACCGTTTGCTGAGCGCATGACAGGAAGCAGGTAGCAAAATGGACATCAAACAACTGGTCACCGAACTGACCCCGCTCTCGCACAAGCAACTGATGGTATTGGCCATCAAGCAGAACGAGCAGTTGCAGCAGCAACCAGCGTTAGTGCGAGACGACATCGCGATTATCGGCTTGCATTGCATTACGCCGGGCGCAGATTCGCCGGAGGGGTTCTGGGACACGCTGATGCAGCGCAAGGATGTGCTGAAAGATGCGCGTACCGAACGCTTTCCGTTGCTGGGTGTGCAACTGGATCACCACCAACTGCCGCAGCGCGCTTACAGCTACACCGCCGGGCTGATCGAAGGAATCGATCAATTTGATCCTGCATTTTTCGGCATTTCGCCACGAGAAGCACGGGGTATGGATCCGCAGCAACGCTTGGTGTTGCAATGCACGGTGCAGGCGCTGGCAAACGCAGGCTATGAATGGGATGCGTTGCGCAACAGCCGTACCGGTGTGTTTGTCGGTGTTGCCGCGAATGAGTACAACCTTTTCCAGGATGTGCTGAACGGCGAGGAAGACGCTAGCCATGCGGCATCGGGTAATGCTCTGAATGTGATCGCGGGTCGAGTGGCCTATACACTCGGTCTGCAAGGGCCTGCCATAGCGCTGGACACCGCATGTTCCTCTTCGCTCGTTGCATTGCATACCGCAGTGGAAAGTTTGCAGGCGGGCGATTGCGAACAAGCGATCGTCGGTGGCGTGAACGTCATTTTGTCGCCGGCCACCTTCATGCTGCTGTGTCAGAACCAAATGCTGGCACCGGATGGACGTTGCAAAACGTTTGATAAAGATGCCAATGGTTATGTGCGCGCCGAAGCAGTCGCGAGTCTGATTCTGAAACCGCTGACTCAGGCTCGTCGTGATGGCGATCGTATTCTGGCGTGTATCAAAGGCAGTGCGGTAAACCAGGACGGTCGCAGCGCGGGCCTTACAGTGCCCAGCTCCACTGCTCAACAGGCGGTGATCGAAGCAGCATTGGCGCGGGCAAAGTTGTCGCCAGAACAAATTGAATACGTGGAATGCCACGGTACTGGCACTGCGCTGGGCGATCCTATTGAAGTGCAGGCGCTGGCACAGGCTTATTGCAACAGCGACCGCGCGCCGCTGATTCTGGGCGCGGCGAAAAGCTGCATTGGCCATGCAGAATCTGCGGCTGGTTTGGTGGGGCTGGTGAAAGCGGTGCTGTCGCTGCAGCACGATTGCATTCCACCACAAGCGCATTTCAATCAATGGAATCCGTTGATTCACGTTGACCCGAAAACATTGCATGTTCCTACTGCGGCAACACCTTGGCCGCGTCGCAATGATGGCCTGCGTCGTTGTGCGGTCAGCTCGTTCGGTTTCAGCGGCACCAACGCGCACGTTATTCTGGAAGAATATCAGTCAGCGGCAGATTGCACAGGGCGTGCTCCACTGGCACCCGTGCAATTCAATCTGCAACGCTACTGGTGGCGGCATCCGGTGGACCCGATTTCCGGCGTTGCCGGCGTATCGATCACGTCAACGATTGCCAGCGGCGCCCAACCATTGCAAGTGGCCTCGGTAGAGGAAGCCGTGACGGCCTGTGTGGCGCGCATCAGTGGTCAGGACGTCGCCACGCTGAAATCCACGTTTTCTCTGAGCGCCGACCTGGGCTTCGATTCGCTAATGACCGGTTCTCTCCGGGATCAGCTCAGCCGTCTGCTGCAACATCCTCAACAGGATCGCGTGCCACTGCAAATTTTCTTCGGCCAGGATAGCCTGGGCGAAATCGTTGCGGCCGTGACTGCTGCCGGCTTCGAACTGGCTCAGCAAAACCTGGCGCTGGGAAGTCGCGACAGCGTAAACGAAACCTATCAACCCGATGCTGCAGCTCAGGAATATTTCGCTGCCCGTACGGCCCAGTTCGATGCCGACCACCCGTCCCGCGTCACACGCAAGCTGGTACACAAGTCGCTGGATGAAAACGTGCTGGTGGCGGACCTGGTACAGCTGAACGACAAGGAATTTCTGGCTGAAATGACGCAGGACCGCCGTCACCCCTATTTCTACGAACACTTCCTGGATCATGTGCCGGGTTTGTACGTGGTGGAAGCGGTGCGGCAAGCGGCGACAGCACTATGCCATTTGTTTCGCGATGTCGATTACTCCCACGCTTTCATCCTGAACCAACTGACTGTCTCGTTTTCCCATTTCATCGAGACCGACCAGCCAGCGTTTATTCACCTGCGCATTGCCGACGAAACCGTGCGCGACGGCCGGGTAAAATTGATGGAAGTGGATGCGCGGGTATTGCATCAAGGCAGGGAAGTGGCTCGCATCACGGGTGGCGGTGACGTGTCATCACGGGATGAATACGCGGGTTATCGCGGTGAGGCGCTGGCGGCTGCCACGCAAGCAGCAAAATCTTCCCAAGTAGTTAAACCCGCTCAAGAAGAAGTTGCGGCAGAAATCGAGACTCATACTGGCCGGGTGATCGCCTGTTTCGATCTGGATGGTACGCTCACCCAT
>DATLII010000655.1:0-5414 GCA_035539495.1 Dongiaceae bacterium | reverse complement strand
CCTCACAAGGAGCAACACCATGAGCACCGCTTCCGCAACCTTCGGCAGCACCGGCCTCACCCTGGACGACTTGTCCGCCCTGACCGCGGACGAACTGGACGCGCTCTACCGCGCCGGCACGCTGCCCACCAGCTTCAAAGCGCTGAACGGCACCCCGAAAGGCCGCATGCTGGCCATCCGCGGCGTCGACAAAACCTTCCTGTTCAACCCTATTTCCGCCTTCAGCAAACTTAGTCTGTTTCCGTGGGACGGCAAAAGTTTCAACGCCACCAGTGACACCAGCGGCGACGGCATCAATCGCATCAATCTGGTGAAACAGCTGAACTGGTTTCCGTTCAAAACCCGCATTGAACCATCGGTAATCGACGTCAAGGACTGCATCTATCTGGATTACGAACAGCCGGGCAATCCGTTCTTCATTGCAAAAATCCGCGACGAATTGCGGGAAGTGGCACCCGGCCTGTTCCTCGGCCCCGCCATGTGGAAAACCGGTAACAACAGCGCTGAGCTGGTGCTCTGGTTTGCTATCGACACCACACGCTTAACACAGCAAAATCGGTGAAGGCTGCAGCGCGTTCGTAATTGCCTCGTAGCCTTCATCGATGCCTGTCGTATAATCCAGCCACACTCATAAGATGGAATCACGCTCATGCTGGAACAGCTTCAATATTCTCTCGTCGGCCTGCAAAGTTTCCTGCCGTATTTTTTTCTGGCGCTGGCCAATTTGATTCTATTCAAGCTGGCTTACACCGCACTGACACCCCACGACGAATGGAAGCTGGTGAAGCAAGGCAATAGCGCGGCGGCTATTGCTTTGGGCGGCGCACTGGTGGGTTATTCCATCGTGCTGGCAGAAACCATCAACAGCTCGATCAACCTGACGAATTTCGGTGTGTGGTCGGTGGTGGGATTTGCGATTCAGCTACTGGCGTTTTTCATCACCCGCATTTTTGTGCCGCAATTGCCGCAGCGGATCGGTGAGGGTCAGACATCAGCGGGCATCATGTCGGCGGCGTTTTCCATTTCGATCGGACTGCTTACCGCCGCCTGTCTTTCGTTTTGAGGTTGGCGTTTTCTTTACTTCCGGCTGGCCATGATCGCTTCATAGGCCGAACGGATCGCCTGGGTTCTCTCCTTCGCCATATCCAGCATTTCTTCCGGCAGACCTTTTGCCACCAGTTTGTCGGGGTGATGCTGGCTCATCAGGCGACGATAGGCGCGCTTGAGTTCCGCCACTGACGCCGTGGGAATGACGCCCAGAATTTCATAAGCCCGCAACAATTCTTCCTGGGGCGAACGTGGCCGGCTTTTATCCTGCGAGCGGAATTCCTGGTACGCCTGGGCACTACGCACGACCTGCTCCAAGGAAGAAATGCGGAAGCGAATGGTCTGCGCGATGTGCGACAACGTGGCCCACTCCTTCTGGTCCAGTGCGCCATCGCTCAGCGCCGCCTGCACCTGGATTTCCATAAAAATCTGCAACAGCGTCACGCGACGGCCGCAGGTCTCATGCAAGCGGTTAAGTTCCTCAGTGAGATCATGCTGACCGGACTTGCCCAGATCGAATAACTCGATGGCTTCCCGCTTTTTCTCGGCGCTCAGGCCCATGCGCTCCATCACCGCAGTGGTCCATTGGATTTCAGCGTCGCACACAGCACCATCGCATTTGGCTACTTTGCCCAAGCAGATGAACGTGGCACGAAAAAAAGCCTGCTGAATTTCGGTGTCACCACCTTTGCCACGCGTGGTGAACTGATACACGCTGCTGCTGAGCTGGATGATGGTGTCGAACTGGAAACCGAGCCAGCCGCCCAATGCTGCGCCCAGCAGTCCCACCGGACCACCGCCGGCCAGGAAAAAGCCGGTGATTACACCGAGCAGCGGGCCGAGCCAGATAAATGAAGTCAAACGCCGTACTCCTTGAATACTGATCCTGAATACAAAATCTTAAGCACTGAACCTTAAACCTTCCGTCTGAGCGTTGATTCTGGCGCTACTGCGCCTGCGATCGCAGCAAGGCTTCCACCGTCGCCAAACGCTGCGGCGTGCCCACGTCGATCCAAATGCCGTCATGTCGCTGCCCGCTTACCTTTCCCTGCGCAATCGCATCTCGCAATAGAGGCGCCAGGGGAAATTTGCCTGGCGCGCGGCCCTGAAACAATGCCGGGCTCAATACACTAATGCCGCTGAAGGTAAGACGGTTTGCTCCTGCTGCAACACAGCGATCACCCTCAAGGACGAAATCGCCGTTCGGATTGTGGTCCGGGTTCGGCACCAGCACCAGGTGCGCAAGCCCGCTCATTTGCGGTGGCAATGCCGACAGAGGGAAGTCGGTCCAGACGTCGCTATTGATGACGACAAACGGCGCGTCACTCGCTGCATCGCACAAAAAGGGTAGCGCATTCAGAATACCGCCGCCGGTTTCCAACCGCTCCCCTTCCGCGCTGATGTGAATGGGAATACCGAAGCGGGAACCGTCGCCGACGAAATCTGCAATCTGCTGACCCAACCAGGCGGTGTTGATCACCAGCTCTGAAAAACCGGCTTTGACGATTCGTTCGATATGGTGTTGCAGCAACGGTTTGCCGGCTACCGGCAACAACGGCTTGGGTGTGTGGTTGGTCAGCTCACCCATGCGTTCACCGCGCCCGGCCGCCAACAACATTGCCTTCATAGCAGGAAGCCGCTCAGTTTTTCCGCCGCGGCCGGCTGGCGCGCCAGCAACGCCGGCACAATGCGCTGTCGCAGCCAGTGTACGAATTCGCTCAGCAGAACCTGGCCGACGCCGTCGATGGCGTCGCATTCTTCGATCAAGTATTGCAGCGTCAGCGGAATGTCATTCAAATAGCCCGGCTTGCCATCACGATGATTCAGACGCGCAAAAATGCCGGCCACCTTCAGGTGCCGCTGAGCGCCCATGGCGTTAAACCAGCGCCAGAAGGTAGCGTCATCCACATCGCCCACCAACCCCGCACGTCGCAGACGATCGGCGAAACGCAGGGTCCACTCCTTCACCTGCTCCGCCGGCCAGCGAATATAGCAATCCCGCAGCAGCGAGATCAGGTCATAGGTGATAGGTCCATGCACGGCATCCTGAAAATCCAGCACGCCGAGCTTGCCATCGTCCAACAGCATCAGATTGCGGGAATGATAGTCGCGGTGCACGGTGACCTGGGGCTGCGCCAGCGATTGCTGCTCCAGCCAGGCGAATACCTCATCCAAGCGGTGGTTTTCTTCGGTCGTCAGATTCAATTGCAGATGCACACCGCAGAACCATTCGCGGAACAGTTCCATTTCGCGGCGCAACAATGATTGATCATAGAGCGGCAGCGGCGCGTCGCTGAAATCCGCCTGCATGATGTCCAGCAGCGTGCGCATGGCGGTGCCGTAATAGCCTTCCACCGTATCGTGGGTGAGCGCGGGCAACAGCAGACGATCGCCGAAATCACTCAGCATCATGAAACCCTGGTTCAGGTCCAGCGCCAACAATTCCGGTACCGGCACGCCAGCCCGCAACAGATGACGCGCCACTTTCACGAATGGCGCGCTGTTTTCCTTGTCCGGCGGCGCGTCCACGCCGATCACCGAGGCCTGACCATCGGCCACCGCATAGCGATAACGGAAATAACGGCGAAAACTGGCGTCTCCCGACACCACCGCCAACGGCTGAGGTTCGCCCTGATAACGCTGGCTGGAAACAAGCTGCTCATGCAGCCACTGGTTGAGGTGGTCGCGACGCTGATCCATGGGGAGGCAAATTTGTGACTCAAAAGAAGGGTTCGTGTATGATCACACCAGACTAAAAACAGGGTCAAGCGCTCACCTCTGGTTCAAGGACTTCCCCGACTCTTTACTTGATGAAACGGACGCAAACTTTTTGGCCTGCGGTCTGCGCAGCGCTGCTCACCCCAAGCTTTTTCCTGCTGTCCGTCGTCGCCGTCGCCGGGGATGACAAGGTCGACGGCCGTCGCCTCGACTGGATTTCGCCCGAGGAAATCGCCGCCATGCCGCCGGAACAACGGCCGGTTCACACTGGCATGTGCGATGGTGTCTACGTATCGCCCATCGTGGCATCACCCGCTGTGGAAATCGGCGATCCCGCTGACAGCAAGGTATTCGCCACCTCCGACCAATTTGACACCACCACCAATGGCCGCCTGATATTGCAAGGCGACGTGCAGATCCGTCAGGGCAACCGCGAGCTGCACAGTGACACCGTGCAACTGGACCGCATCAGCCGCGAAACCGAACTCCAAGGCAATGTGATGATTCGCCAGCCGGGCATGCTCATCCGGGGCGAGAAGGCGAAAGTGAACCTGAATGAGAAGGCAGTCGACGCTCGTGACACCGAGTACGTCATCCATTCCCTGCACGCCCACGGCACCGCCGGCCGCATTCACAACCGCGGCGAGAAAGTACTGATCCTGGACGACAGCAGTTACACCACCTGTGAACCGAATGACGATGCCTGGCGCATCAACGCCGATCGCCTCAAGCTGGACCAAAAAAGCGGCTGGGGTGAAGTGAAAGATGCCACCGTGGAAGTGGGCGGCGTGCCCATCGTCTGGTTGCCCTGGTGGCTGTTCCCGATCGATGATCGCCGTCAGAGCGGCTTCCTGTTTCCCCTCATCGGCAACAATAGCGAAAGCGGCGTTCGCATCGGCACACCTTATTACCTGAATCTGGCGCCCAATTACGACGCCACCCTTACGCCGACACTGATCGAAGACAGCGGCACCATGCTGGAGGGGGAGTTCCGCTATCTGACACCCAGCACCGAAGGTTTCCTCGGCGGCGCCTATCTGCCCAGCGACAAAAGTTACGACGACCAGGATCGCCATTTGCTGAGCTTGAAGCAAAACAGTCACTGGGGCCGGCTGATCAGCGCCGTGGATTACACCAAAGTCAGCGACATCGACTATTTCGAGGATCTGGATACCCGCCTTGAAACCAGCGCCACCACGCACCTGGAGCAACGAGCCGACTTGAATTATTTCGGCGATCGCTGGAGCAGCGGCGTGATGGTGCAGCAGTATCAGACCATCGATGACACCATTGGCGACAACGACCTGCCCTATCGCAAGCTGCCACAACTCTATGCCAACGGTTTCCTTCCCACCGTCCACACGCCATTGGAATTCATCCTGGGTAGCGAATACATCTATTTCGAACACCCGGAAGCGGACCAACCCGACCTGCAGGTGGCTGACAATGCCGACCGCGCCCGGGCCACCGCCGGCTTGCGTTATAACTTTAACCGGTCCTGGGGGTACGTGATGCCCTCCTACACCGAGCGCTATCGCTACTATCACATCACCGGCGGCCCGCAGGATCAGCAGGAACCGGATCTGCACATTCCCGTGTTCAACGTGGACTCCGGGCTCTACTTCGACCGGCCGTTCGAGATGGGTGGC
>DATLII010000654.1:0-2386 GCA_035539495.1 Dongiaceae bacterium | reverse complement strand
GTAGACAACAGAGCGGCGATCCAGATCACACCAGGCGCAATTTTTTGCAGGGTGGCGGGCTCAGGGCCGATGCCCAAAGGAAACATGGCCACCACCATGATGAAGAAAAACAGCGGGTTGACCAGATCGCTGCGCTGGCGGAAGGCGACAACCAGATCACGTCGCAACATGGCTTTGAAGCCTTGTGTCAGCGAGGGCGGATTCAAATCGGCAGGGTTCAATTCAGCGCCCATTGACCGCCCCCCAATCCCAGTTGCAGCTTGCGCAGACCGGGTAATTCCAACGCATGGTGGGTGGTAAGTAGCACGCTGCCGCCAGCGCAGGCATGTTGCTGGATCAGCGCTTCCAGTTCCGTCACGCCTTTGCGATCAATGGCAGTGAAAGGTTCGTCCAACACCCACAACAGCGCCGGCTCCACCCGCAACCGCGCCAGCGCCACTCGCCGCTTCTGCCCGGCCGACAGCGCATACACCGGCACATCTTCGTAGCTAGCCAGGCCCACCTGTTCCAGTGCGGCATCAATGGTGGCGTCCAACGCTGCACCGGCGTTGCCGACGCCTTTCAACTGCAGAATCCAGCGCAGATTTTCGCGGGGCGAGAGCGAGGGTTTGATGCCAGTGACATGCCCGAAATAAAGATGCTCCTGGCGGAAACGTTCGTCATTGCGATGACGTGACTCGCCGCGCCAGTGCAGTTCACCGGTGAAATCATCAGACAGGCCACAGAGAATACGGATCAACGTGGTTTTGCCGCTACCATTGGGGCCTTCGATTTGCAGAATCTCGCCGCCATGCAGATCGAACGCCAGATCGCGGATCAGCATTCGGTCATCCCGTTCGCAGGACAGTCCTTTCACATGTAGCAGCAATTCCGACACCGACTATCCCGATACCGACTAGGGCCTAAAGGCATTTGGTTGAAAGGCGGACATTATAACGAATCGCGCCGGGATGTCCCCTGCCTGGGGCCGTTGGTTTGTAACGCCATTTGCCCCGACCAGGTCCGCTCACTACACTGCCGACTCTTTACGTTCTGGGTTCCATTCCTGGTTACGTTATTCATTACGTTCAAGGCGCTTCGTTTCATGGCAATCGACATCCTGCATCTGTCGGCCCTGGTGTTGTCGGGCATCGCAGCGGGTTTTATCAATACACTGGCGGGTGGCGGCTCGCTGTTCACCCTGCCCGCGCTGATGCTGCTGGGCATGCCCGCTGACATTGCCAATGGTACCAACCGGATCGGTGTATTCCTGCAGTCGGCGGCAGGTGTGCTGGGTTTTCGCCGTTACGGCAAACTGGAACAAACGGCGCTAGTGCCGATCCTGATCCCCAGCGTATTGGGCGCTTTGATCGGATCGCTGACCGCCTCTTACGTTCCCCCGACGATTCTCAAACCCGCGCTGCTGGGTACCATGATGACCATGATGGTGTTGGTGCTATTGAAGCCCTCCACCTTTCCGGCAGCGGGAGAAACACCGTTCACCGTGGCGGAAAAGCCCGCTGCCTGGGGTTGGCTGTTCGTGACGGGGCTATATGGTGGCTTTGTGCAGGCGGGCGTGGGTTTTCTGCTGTTGACGGTGCTGGCGGGCATCCTGCGTTACGATCTGGTGCGGGCCAATGCGCTGAAAATGGCCTGCACGATGGTGTTCGGGTTGCTGCCTTTGATGGTGTTTATCGTCCGCGATCAGGTGGTGTGGCTGCCGGGGCTGGTGGTGGGTATCAGCACGATCATCGGCGTGCAGTTGAGCGTGAAGTTCGCGGTGACCGCCCATCAGACCACGCTGAAATGGATCTTCCTGGGCATGGGCATGCTGGTGTGTCTGGCGGCCCTGCTGAAATAGGGAGTGGCTGGCCTATACTGAACGGTAAAGGAGAGCCCCGTGATCGACATTCCGCGCGGTTCGGTTCCGCCACCGGCCGCTTCCAACAGCAGCGCTACCAGCGCATCCAGCTCTTCCTCCGCCACCACGCAGGTTGCGTCGGCTGCGGAGATAGCAGCGTCGACTGTCGCCGATGCGGTAGAGGCCGTGGTGCTGGAAACCAAAGCACGGCAGGCCAGCGGCAATCTGGAAAAACCCGCTTGGGATATTCTGCTGAAGCTGAACCCGAACGCAGTCAGCACAGGCACTCCACAGACCAGCCTTTCCCCGGATCAATTACGTCTTTTGCAGAGCGGCCAGGCGTTGCTGGTGCGAACTACCGCCAGCTTTCCTCTGCCAACCGATACGCGATTACAGGTGAGTGTGGGTGTGGATCAGGGCATCCGCATCCAGCAGGTTATTCCACCCACGACAACTGTGCCGCTGCAATTGATCAGTTTGATAAAACAGTGGGCGCCGGCGCAGCAAAGCCTGCAACCGTTGCTCGCCAATGTGCAGCAGCTATTG
>DATLII010000653.1:0-11700 GCA_035539495.1 Dongiaceae bacterium | reverse complement strand
GGCCGGCGGCGGCGCTGCTTCCTGCACCGGCGGCGGCTCAACGGGCGTGGTAATGGCGTTCTCCGACGGCGGCGGTGGTACCACGGGCGGTGGCGGCACCGGTTTGGGTTTCGGCTTGGGCTTTGGTTGTGGCTTCGGTTTCGGCTTGGGTGGTTCCGGCGTCGGCTCCGGCGGCGCTACCTGCACACTCGGGGCAGCCACCACCTCAGCCGGAGGGGCCTGAATGATCACACCACTGATAACCGGAGGCTCCACCAGCTCCGGTGGCGTTTGCGGCCACAATACAGCCGCAGTCAACGCGCCTCCGTGCAGGAAGACGACCAACAAAAAGGATACTCCGGACTGCCAACTTCTCATTCCGCCGCCAATACCATTTCAGGGTTCATAACAGGAGGTTTGCGCCGTGCTTCTATAAGGGCGCAAGATACACGCTTACGCCACCCGATCATCAGCCCCGGCTGGCTAGACAGGGAGCGCCCTACCAAGGCGGCAAATGGTAATTATTCTCATTAGAAAAAGCAATGGGAAATGCGCGTTGCCTGCCAGGTCAGCAAAAAGCAATACCAATATCCCCGCGATTCCTATATCTTCTGCCCCTCCTCAACAGCATGACAAAGGTTAATGGACATTCTCTTCATTTTCGGGCTGATCCTTCTGAATGGCGTATTCGCCATGTCGGAAATCGCCCTGGTCTCCTCCCGTCAGGTACGGTTGGAAAAGGAGGCCGAGGCCGGCAGTGAAACCGCCAGAGCCGCTCTGAAACTCTCCCGCGAACCCACCCGTTTCATGTCCACCATCCAGGTCGGCATCACCCTGATCGGTATTCTGGCCGGCGCCATGGGTGAGGGCTCCATCGCCGAGCGCATCGAAGTCCATCTGCTGGAAGTGCCCCTGCTGGCGCCCTGGGCTGAGCCTCTGTCCCTGACGCTGATGGTCATTATCATCACCTACTTCTCATTGATCTTCGGCGAACTGGTGCCAAAACGGCTGGCCATGCACAACCCCGAGGCCATCGCCAAATTCGTCGCCCACCCAATGAATCTGCTGTCCAAGTTCGCGCGCCCGCTGGTGGTGCTGCTGAGCATCTCCACAGAGGCCATTCTCAAGCTGCTGGGCACCAAGCAGGCAGAGGAAGCCGACATCATCGAGGAGGAAATCCACTCGCTGATGAAACAGGGTACCGAGGCTGGCGTACTGGAAGAATCCGAACACACCATGGTGCGCAACGTGCTGCGGCTGGACGACCAGCGTGTCAGCAACATCATGACCCTGCGCAAAGAGGTCTACTTCATTGACCTTGAGAACGGCGGCGATGAGAACCTGCAGAAGATCAAGGATTCCACCCACTCGCGGATTCCGGTGTGCAAAGGCGGCATCGACAACGTGATCGGCTTTCTCTATTCCAAGGACGTGATGAACCAGGTGCTGGGCGGCAAAGCGCTGGATATCTCGGAGATGATCAAGCGTCCGCTGTTCGTGCCCAACTCCGCCACCGCGCTGCAGTTGCTGGAGCAGTTCAAGAAGTCCCGCGTGCACCTGGCGATCGTGGTGGACGAACACGGCCAGACCAGCGGCCTGGTGTCTGTGAACGACGTACTGGAAGCCATCGTCGGCGACCTGCCGGCCGATGATCAGGATTACGAGCCGGATTTCGTCGAGCGCGAAGACGGCAGTTGGCTGGTAAATGCGCTGGTGGATATTAGCGACTTCAAAGAGAAGTTCGCGATCAAGAGCCTGCCGGAAGAGGAACAGGGCAACTACTCCACCCTGGGCGGCTTGATCATGACCGTGCTGGGGCACATTCCGAAAGTCACCACCGTGCTGACAGTGAACAACGTACAACTGGAAGTGCTCGACATGGACGGCAACCGCGTGGACAAAGTGCTGGTGACGCGCCTGCTGACGCCCCTGCTGGATAATGACAACCCGCCGGAAGTGCAGTCCGGGTACCGGGACTGATTCCAATGACCTGACCGGGTGCAAGGCTCGGCCGGGTCACCCCCCTCTCTATTCATCCTCCCCTCAAAGTACCCAGTAACCACCATTGCTTGCGCACCAATGATAATGATTATCATTGACACAAACATTCTCCACAATTGATAATCATTCCCATCTTTGTCTGGGGTTCACCGCACGTTTAATCCATTGATGGAATCGACCCACTGGAATGGCGTCTGCTTGCAGTCGCTAACGGTCAGCTTGTGCCTGCGAAAAATGCCCCAGATCCGGATACCAGTCTTTTGATCACTTTCGATGGGTGCATTGAGGCCCCCATCGCTCAATACGGGGATTTCGTACGCTTTATGAATCACATCAAAGACCAGCTTCGCCACCTTTCCTGCATCGCGCTGGCCGTTAGCCTGCCCGCCATTGCCCATGCAGCTGAAACCACACCGTCGCCATCCGCAGCCACCACGAAAAGCGATACTGAAACCACCGCAAAAAAAGCCGCCGACACGAAGAACCAGGCCGTCAAACTGGAAACCGTGACCGTAGAAGCGGCAGCCGAAACCGCCGATGGCCCAGTCACTGGTTATCACGCCCAACGCAGCGCTACCGGTACCCGCACCGACACTCCGCTGATACAGACACCCGTGTCCGTGCAAGTGGTCAGCCGCGAATTGATGGATGATCAACAGGTCCAGACCTTGGGTGACGCCGTCAAAAACGTGAGTGGCGTGTACACGCGCCAAGGCCCCGACGGCAACACGATGGATGCGTTCAACATCCGCGGCTTTCAAGTGCACAGCTATGGCGGCAGCTATCTGGACGGCGTGAAGGATTTTTCCCGCGCGCCGAAGGAAATGGCGGGGCTGGAACGAGTGGAAGTATTGAAAGGCCCCTCCGCCATCATGTACGGCCGCATCGAGCCCGGAGGCATGATCAACCGCGTCAGCAAAAAGCCGCAGGCGGAAGAATTCACCAAAATCCAGCAGCAGTTCGGCACCGACAATTTCTATCGCACCACGGTGGATTCCAATGGCTCGCTGAGCAAGGACCAATCGGTGCTGTACCGCGTTAACGTTGCCGCCCAGGATTCCGACGGCTACAAGGACGACACCTACAGCCGCACTCTGTATGTGGCGCCACAGGTTGAATGGCATCCCGGCGACCGCACCACCATCCGCACGGGAATCGACTATCAGAAAAACGACAAATCCTGGGCCCAGAACTACGGAACGATCGGTGACACCAATGGCCCGGTAGACGTTCCGATCAGTACCAATCTGCACGACAAGGACGATTCCTACAAGGATGAAAGCCTGGCCTGGAATCTGTATTGGAATTATCTGCTGAGCGACGACTGGAGCGTGCAACAGCGCGTAACCTATGTGGATCGCGACAGTGTCGCCGAAGGCTCCCTGCTAACGGCCGCCGACGCCACCGGCAATTACCGCCGCACCTATTGGGGCTGGGACGACGAACAGGCGCAGATCACGTCCACTAATATCGATCTCACCGGCAAAGTGACCACGGGTGCAATCAAGCATACGCTGCTGATGGGTGTGGACTACTTCTACGAAGACTACGACTCCGGCGGTTGGGCAACAGGCGGCACTGCGCTGACCACCAACGTCTACAACCCCAACAATATCGATGCGCCCTACGACGCCAACTACACGGCGGCGGAATATTGGTACGACAACGAAAACTTCGGCGCTTACCTGCAGGATCAAATGGCGATGCTGGATGATCGTCTGCACCTGATGGTGGGGCTGCGTTATGACGACGCCGACTATTACAATTTCTACGGCACCGCCGGCAACGGCACTACCGATGAAGCGCTGACTTGGCGCGGCGGCATCCTGTATCAGTTCGTGCCCAGCGTTTCGGTGTACTACAGCTACGTAGAAGGTTTCGGTTCGCCCAATACCAGCAGTCAGCCCGGCGTTACTTTTGATCCGCAGACATCGCATCAGCATGAAATCGGCACCAAGTTCGAACCGACGTCACGCATCGGTGTGACCTTGGCGGTGTTCGAACTGGTCAAGGACAACCTGACGATGGCGGATCCGAACGACATCACGCGCACGATCCTGGCCGGCGAAGCCACCAGCAAAGGCGCCGAATTGGATATCAACGGCCAGGTTACTGAGAATTGGAATGTAAACGTGGCTTATGCCTACACCGACGTGCGCTACACCAAATCCGATCGTATGCAGGGTGAGCGCCTGCACAGTATTCCGCGCCACGGCGCAAGCCTGTGGAATACCTATCGCTTTGCTGGTACTGGCTGGAAAGTAGGTGGCGGCGTGGTGTATCGCAGCGAGCGGCTGGGCCTGCAACGCGTGACCAACCCGGCGTTGTATCCGTACATGATGGACGATTACACGCTGGTGGATCTGATGGCGAGCTACGATTTCGGCCTGGCCAATCTGCCCTGGACCGCACAGGTCAACGTGAACAATGCCACCGACGAGGAATATTTCCCGTCCACCTACGGCAACTTGAACCGCATTGCACAAGGCACTCCGCGCAATATCATCGGTTCGATCAGCGTGCAGTTCTAACCGGGTAGCGCGCAAAAAACGACATAACAAAAAGGCCCTCGCTCATCGAACGCGGGCCTTTTTGTTGGTTGGAAATTCATTATTGAATCATTTCATTCAGCTCGATATTTCCGGCGCGGCTCCGGCACTGTCCTCATCCTGATTCCCCTCTTCTCCCCGCGCCTTTTTCACTTTCTGCTTCTGCGCATTCTGCAGGGATAACTTCACCCGCCCTGCCCGCTTGCGCCACCAGATATAAACGCCGGTACCGCTCAACACTGCCACCGCGATTCCCACAACGCAGACGAATATTTTAAAAGGAACACCCCAAATGTTGGCCATATGCAGCGTGTACAACCAATTGGTAACGGTGTCACCCGCGGCCTCGCCCGTCGGCAAATAGAGATGTTTCAACGCACCGGTAGTGGCATCAAACGTGATCTGGGTAGAGCCACCATGCTCCCGTATATCACGATCGCTCTTCACGCGATAACGGAATGCGCCACGATTCGGATCATAAGAGATGCTCTGTTCGTGCAGAATCGCAAAGTCCTTTTCTTTGGCCAGGGCGGCCATCAAGGAGCGCCCTGTTGTCAGACCCTGCTCCCAGGACATCTCGGGAATAGGTTTGGGTTTCACGCCAGCAGGAACCGGTTCGATGGCTGTCTGCATGGGAAACAACGTGCGCATCACCGGGTTGTAAACATCGCGCAAGTTGAACGCCACGCTGGACCAGGCCAACACAAACAGCATGGCCCAGGGCCACAAACCGCCGGCGCGGTGCAAATCGTAGTTGAGTTTGAAGTTGCCGCCATTCCAGCGCACTTTCCAGGATGGCCACCAGCGCGACCACCAGCTACGCTGCGTGACGCGGCTTTTTCTGGTCTTGTCCCTATTTTTCGCATTGGCGCGTTGGCGCGCAGGCGTCGTCAGCCACACGGCGACAAAGCAATCCAGCGTCCACAGCAGGGCAATAATGCCAAAGGCGTAGGTGCCGACCGTGCCCAAGGCCAACTGGTAATGCAGGCGGTAAATGAAGGGCATCAGGTTCTTCGAACCCTGCGCGATGTCGCCCCAGCGGCGCTCGCCTTGCAACTCACCTGTGTAGGGATTCAGGTAGATCTCGTCATTGGGCAGTTCTGCCGCTTCGCCAGTGGCTGGGTCCAAGGCACCGTCGATATACAGCACCGCCGCCTTGTCGGCAGCCTGATTCAGCAGCACGAAGTTGGCGACAGCCTGGGGGTACAGAGCCAACGCCTTTTCCCGCAATGCCAACGGTGACAGCATCGGCGTGGCCGGGTCGGCGGGCGGCTGCACCCGCATCATGCCCGGACTGAGCGCCATCTCCAATTCGTCGTTCCAGGCCAGCAAAGCCCCGGTGACACCCGCAATCAACAGGAACCCAGCCATCACCAGGCCGACATAACGATGGAACAGAACCAGATAGCGACGACTCACTGCTGCAAACTCCCCTTCCGGGCCGTGGGACGACTCCCTGCCAACGGTAACGCCGCTGGCAGACCCACGCTCCGAACACTCAAAGGCAAATGATAATATTTCGCACCTTATCGAATGAGAGAGAGCTTGGCAACCGGCGCAATCCGCCGGTTTAGCCAGATACCAGGTTACTTACCCTGGCGCAGCAGAACACGCCCCACCAGGTTGGAGAACCGCTGTGGGAACAGGCGAGTCAGCGCATCCAGCACGTACGCATCGGCTCCCACCAACTGGCGCTGCCGGTTATGCAGAATGCCGTCGATGATGATCGACGCTGCTTGATCCGGCGTGGTCCTGGCGGCGCGTTCAAATAGTTGGGCCGCCTTCTCCTGGTTGATATTCTCCACCATGCTCTTGATGAAGCGGACGTTGCGCGCAATGGGAGTACGCACACCACCAGGATGCACCGACGTGACATGAATATTGGAGCCGCGCAATTCCTGGATCAGCGTTTGATTCAATGCCTTCACTGCGTGCTTAGCGCAGTTGTAGGGCCCATTACCGGGAAATGGGAAAAAGCCGTTCACGCTGGAAATATTGACGATGTGTCCTTCCGGCCGCTGCCGCAAATACGGCAGAAAGGCCTTGGTGCCGTACAGCACACCGTAAAACACAATATCGAATACCCAGTTGAAATCCTCGTAACTGATATCTTCGATGGAACAATGGGAGGCGACGCCGGCATTGTTGATGACGACATCCACACCGCTATGAATTCGCGCCACCTCTTCCGCCCAGTGGTACACGCTGTCCTTGTCTGACACGTCCACTTTGTGGGTGCTGCAACGGATCTGGCCAGACAATAGCGCCACTGTTTCTTTCAACCCCTGCTCGTTCACATCGGCCAGCGCTAAATGGCATCCATGATTCGCCAATTGAATGGCCAATGCGCGACCAATACCAGATGCCGCGCCGGTCAATGCGACAACTTTATTATTTAATGACTTCATGCTTCCTTCCCGCGGTTAACGACAAATAAGAAAACCAATTTATTAAAAGAATCCGGTCACTGATGACAAGCGTGCGACCGTTTTATACAACAAAAAATTTGCACCAATGTACCACTCATACAACGGTGCATCCCATCCCGTACGGTTTACCCAGTTAGAATATTTTTTAGCTTGCGTCTGGCCAGTCACCTGGATACAGTTTGCGGAAAAAGCAGTCGATTTAAAACGCTGCAGTAAAAGAAAAACAGGAATCGAGGGCACTCATCAGGTCCTCACATGGATGTAAGTCAAATGTCTAGGCTCTCCCGTCTGCTTGATGTCCGCATCATTTTGATTGCGGCGTTTTTGTTCTGTTCGCCTGCGCTGATCTCCGGCTATCTGGGCGACGACAATATTCATCACGCGCTGCTCAGTCCTGAGATCGCGATTCCCAAGGCCAATGATTGGTCGCTATTTGGTTTGTTCTCCTGGATCGACGCCGATCCCGCACGCAATCGCGTTCTGATGGATTTGGGCGTGATTCCCTGGTGGACATACGAGGGTATGCGCTATCAATTTTGGCGCCCGCTGGCAGAGATCAGCCACTGGATTGATCATCGTTTGTGGCATCAGACGCCCCTGTTGATGCATCTGCATAGTTTGCTGTGGTATTTGGGCCTGGGCTATCTGGTTTACCGTTTGTTCCGGCGTCTGCAATTGGATTCGACACCCGCAGCGTTGGCACTGGTGGTGTTCATGCTGGATTCCACCCACGGACTTACACTCAGTTGGCTCGCCAATCGCAATGCGCTAATGGCCGCATTTTTCGGCGTGTTGTGCATTTACCAGTACGTGCAATGGCGTGAGCACAGGTTGCCGATAAATTTCATGGCCAGTCTTATTTGTCTGATTGCCAGCCTGTTCAGCAGTGAAATGGGTATCAGCACCACCTGCTACCTGGGTGCTTATGCGCTAACGCTGGATAAGAGAGGCGCGCGCAAAGGTCTGATTGCACTGTGGCCGTTCGCATTGACCTGCATTGTTTGGTGGACACTGTACAAGCTGGGAAATTTCGGCGCCAACAATTCGGACATCAACTATATCGATCCGGTGGAATCGCCCCTGATTTTTCTGTCGAATGCATTTGAGCGCATACCCGTTCTGCTGTTTGCGCAATTTGGCATTGTGCCTGCGGAGATTTATGGCTTTAGCCCGAAGCCGGTTCCGATTTATCTGGCGGTGGCCTGCCTGTTTATCGCCGGCTTGATTTATTTATTGTGGCCGATCCTGAAAAGCAATCCGGCAGCGCGCTTCTGGGCGATCGGCGCGTTTCTTTCCGTTGCGCCCATTACCACCACCGTGCCTGCTGACCGAAATCTGATTTTTGTGGGCATTGGTGCATCGGCGTTGTTGGGTCAATTGTTCTATTTGCTATTTACGCGGCAGCTTTTGCCACGGCTGCGGCGCGCTGGCACCTGGATGCTGGTCGTCATTCACTTAATTCTGTCGCCGCTGCTGATGCCCGCATTGAGTTACAGTCCGCAATTGTGGAACCAACTGATGGGCTTGCGGCTGGCGTATAAAATGCCCATTTCCGACAATGGCGCAAGTCTGCTGACCTTTGGCATTCCCATGCCTATCGGCTTGGGAGCCACGCCCATGCGCTTTGTCGCAGGAATGCCGACAGCGGACAAATTCTGGATGATCTCTTCATTGAAGCAGCATTTCGTGGTGACGCGCATCACGCAGGACCAGCTTCGCGTCACTGCCAACGAAGGCATGATCGATTCCATCGAAGAAACACTGCGTGATCTGAAACGGCATCCGTTATCTGAGCATTTCAAAATAGCATTGACCGATCTGGAAATTGCGGTGACGCGCGTTGGGAACAATGGCAAACCACAGGAACTGATCCTGACTTTCAGCAATGATCGACTGGAAAAAACGCAGATCCTTTGCTGGACAGGAAAAACGTTCGAGCTGCGCGATGTGCCGCAAGCCGTGGGTGATTCGGTTGAGCTGATTCTGGATCAACCTCCCCGCATGAGTTCAACTGATAACCCATAGTGGCGTTCAATGGCAGTTGTCGAGCACATTATTTACGTCTTCCAGCGGGATTGTTGGCCGAAAACGCATTGGCGTAACCATCCTTAACTACGCCCCACCAAACCGAAAGCCCCAACAGAACGTAGAACACTACTGCTGGAATCAGGTATTTCAAGGCCAGATTATCCATGGCATGGTAGGTACTGACGATGCCGCCGAACAGAAAAACCAGCGTACCTACCAGCAAAAAAGTACGACGAATAAAGGTCACGACATTCGCTACAAAAATCTCGGCTTTTCCTGGCTTTCTGGACCTACGCGGGCCCGAGTAGATCAGCATCAATAGCGGCACGACGATCAACAGCACCAACAACACGACTTTTAACAACATCTCGACAGCCTTTTGTTACACCAGTTACGTGCGTTGTTTGCAAACCTTCGCCGAAAACGCTTCTGTCTTTGCAAAATAGGAAACAGCTTCAAACACGCCAACCGGGGCGAACAGATGGAGCAGCCAATCGGTCGCCAGCTCCGTATAATTTCCCAGTTTCCAATTGACGCGCCGTAGCTTCTCGTGCGCCTGCCGATGCAATTTCGCGCAGTCGACAATCAGGTCATGGGCTTCTGTATAAAGCTCATAGGCTTTCTGCCATTCACCGCGTTTTTCAGCTTCTGATCCGGCATGCCACAATGTTTGTGCCTGTTCGATTCTTGCATCGATTGAATTCACGGGTGGCTCCTGATGACTTGTTTTGGTTATTGATAGCGTATCAGCGGCTGTGTTCCATTCTTGCGGGCACACGTCCCAAGATTCAAGGGAGAAATCCATCGGATATCGGACGTGCTTCGCTTACAACGTGGGGGCCGCCCGCTGCTTTTGCCAGTAGACCAGGTAAATCACCGCAGCCATTGCAGACAACGCCGCGGGAACCAACATGGCATTAAATTTAAAATCGTTGAAATTCAGCGCCCCCACCACACCACCGAGGGTAAAGCCGGCAATCAGCGTAAAATACAGAAATACTCGACGCCTGTCCGCTGGTTGGCCCCGCAATAGCAGACCTAGCGTAACGCCCAGATCCGTAAACAACCCCGTTACATGCGTTGTTCTGACCACCGCACCACTAAACGTACTGGTCATGGCATTCTGCAACCCGCAGGCGCCGGACGCCAAATAATGGCCCCAATTGGATTCCTGGTTCAATGCGTACATAGCCAGCAGCAGAACGGCCGACTCCGCGATCAATGCCACCCCATAACGCCTGCCCAGTTTCAGCGATTCATTGCCAATCACCGCGCCACTTATCGCAGCACCGACGACAAAACTCACGATGATCCATATCAGATGCAGGGCACTGGTGAAATTTCCGTTTGCCAGTTCGACACCCAGCAGCGAAGAACTTCCTGTAAGGTGAGACACACCCTGATGGTTAAAACCCAGCAACGCAATGGCATTAACACTGCCCGCAATAAAGGCAAGAATGAAACCACCCACCTCAATCCAACGGGGAAGCTTGTTTATCATCGAATGAAACCTTGCTGTACCTTATTCGCCGTTTTCATTTCCGCCCGCTAGCCACTAGACCGGAGAAGAAATCCAGAATGGGACGATTGTAGTCATCCTGCCAGAGATGATTGGCCAGACCGCGACGCCCGCCTTGCAGCATGAAATCATCCGGGCCGGGATACCCGTGATGACGCAACAGCCTACCGACCTTCTCAACACAGGAAACGTCGTTGATTCCGTCCATTTCATGATGAAGCAACAGGAATGGAGGCTTTGCTCCGGTGACTGAACTATCCCAGGTTTTTTCGCGCGGATATGCGTCCGCGCGGCAGGAATCCCGCTCGGTGATGTGCTTGCCTGTCTCATTGTCATAGCCAGCACCATGCACACTAAAGCACAAGGTCAGGCCCCGTTCGCAGATGCGGTGCCATCCGTAAGGATCGCCGCTGGAAACCGGCGCAAATCCTGCGATGAGGTCACCGAAATGGGTTGCGGCTCGCACCGTCATGTAGCCCCCGGACGACAACCCGGTAACGAAGACAGCTTTCTGACTGCCTTCCGGCCGCAGTTCCGGCATTTTGGTGCGGATCACAGTTTCAATAAAAGGCAAATCGAGATTGGGACGGTCGCGCACTTCGTCATCCCACACCTTCCCGCACATCCGACTTTCGTTATCAGTCACTTTATCCGACGAATTCAGCAGAAATACGGCGAAACCATCGGCTAACGCCATCTCACTGAAATTGACTTGAGGCTTAATGACTCGGGCGTTGGCAACGCACCACTGGAAATGCTCACCACCGCCACCGTGCATGACAATGATTGCGCCTTTTGCCCACGGACCACTGGGTGCTTTCCACAACACCTCACGCGAAAGCCCCGCGACCTGCAGCACAATACGCTGCCAACCCCGATCCATACACTGCTTATCCTGATAGGAGGGATCAGCATGGACAGACATACCAGAACCGAATAATAAAATGCCTAGCGTAAAACGTAGGATTCCTCGCAGCATCCTACTCTCTCCTCTTATTGTCAGGCTAGGAAACAACAACCGCTGGCTGCCCGGAACGAAAACCTGATTCGGCCAACCGATCCCACCAGTTATCGCCAGCTTCAAAATCTACCGGCACTAAATGTAAAAATGAAGGAATACCAAATCCGAGTTCGACCAGGCGCTGCCGCTTCCATTCCTGAGGACCGGGCTGATCAATTTCGAATACCAGCAGAC
>DATLII010000652.1:0-7435 GCA_035539495.1 Dongiaceae bacterium | reverse complement strand
CCGTCGCCATTGACTATGCGGTTCTCGTAAAAAGATTTGCCACGAATGAAGGCGCCGTAATTTTTGTAATTCAATTCCAGATCACTGCTCAGTTTGGCCACTTCCGAGAAGGTGGAGCCCTTTTTGCTCATCAGATCACCGTCATCGGCAGTGCTGGAGCCGTGCCGGTGGTGCGCGCCGCTAGGGTTGTCGCCGGCTGCCTGAGCAGCTGCAGCGTTAATTGAACCCACATTGCGATAATCAACGTCACTCGCACGCCATGAAGCACCCAGCGAGAAAGTGCTATCCACCTGGAGGCGGAAATCGCCGTCGGTGTATTCGAACCCGTGTGCCGGGGCCACTGATCCCATGGCGCCAATGGCGGCAGCCAGGGCAGTCACGCGAAAGCGGTTGGAATAGGCCATTAGAGTTGGACTCCGTTTAGTTTGTTATGGTCGGATCGGAAGGTCAGTCGGAGGGCGCAGGCAGCTACGGTGCGCTGAAAGCGAAACCCAAGATTAATGCACCTGCTAGACCCATCAGTCATCGGTGTCCTAGAAAATATAGCCAAGGTTAAGAAAACATGCAGGAATTTTTGAGACAAAATGTTTAAGTTGAATCTATTAAATGCGAAATACGAAGCGGCGAACCTAAGGGGGCACCGACGCTGTCGTCATTGGCCAGAGGGGAAAGGAGGGGGGACAGCCGGCCTTTGGGGAGCCGGCTAGGAAAGGGCGTCGAAGCGGATCAGTGATCCTGCATCATCAGCTTGGTTTTGCGTTCGATGTGGTCCATCACGGCCAGGAGCAGGGTGGAAATCACGAAACCCATGTGCACGATCAGCAGCCACATCAGCTTGGTTTCTTCGGGGGTGTCGATGCCGGTCGGTTTGAAATCCATGTACGCCTTCAGCAGATGGATGGCCGAGATGGCGACGATGGAGGAAGACAACTTCAACTTCAGTGAACCGGAGTCCATCTTGCCAAGCCAGGACAGCTTCTCGCCGCCTTCCTTGATGTCGATCTGGGACACGAAATTCTCGTAACCGGAGAACATCACCATCACGATCAGGCTGCCCACCAGGGTGAGGTCGATCAGGGTCAGCATGGACAGGATCAGGTCCTGTTCCTTCATAGCGAACAGCATGGGGAAGATGTGGATCAGTTCCTGAAAGAACTTGATGGACAAGGCCAGCAATAGCACGCTCAAGCCCAGGTATACAGGCGCCATCAGCCAGCGGCTGGCGTAGAGGGTCTTTTCAACTAACGATTCCATGACAGGCTCTCACTTCTCCGTGGATACAACCTTTAAACTACAACAGGGAATGACAGTGAACTGGCGCGAACGATACCGGATTTTACGGGCCGGGTCACGATTCTGCCGACCCGGATTTTGAGCCTCCAAGCGCTTGAGACTACAATCCTTTCAAGCATCCCTTCACGCGTTCCTGCCCGGAGTGTTCCCGTGTCCAACGCCAAGTCCGGCAAAGCCAGCTTCCTGCAGCCCAACATCCGCATCGATGTGCGCTGGGTATTGGATGGCCTATTGGAGGACGCCCGCATCAGCGAACGGGATCTCAATTTCGTCTCCGGCCAGCGCAGAGAAAAGAATGAGTTGAACTGGAATCCCCTGCAGTTCGTGGCCAAGTTCAATCTGACCGATCAGCAGGACGAGCAGCACAAGCTGACCCTGGAAAAACTCACGGAGTGGCTGGCAAAGCGGGCCAACCAGCCGCTCTACCATATCGACCCTCTCAAAGTGGATGTGACTGCCACGACCTCGGTCATGTCGTTCAATTTCGCCGAACGGCACGAGATTCTGGCTGTTGCCGTAGATAAGGAATCCGTCACCATCGCCAGCAGCCAGCCCTTCCTGTCGGATTGGGAGCATGGCCTGGAACAGACTCTGCGCGGCAAGCGCATCAAGCGGGTGATCATCAATCCCGCCGACCTGCGCCGTTACATGCTGGAGTTCTACAACCTGGCGCGCTCGGTGAAAGGGGCCACGGGCAAGGATGGTGGTCTGTCCAATGTCACCAACTTCGAGCAATTGCTGCAGCTGGGTGAGCTGACATCACCAGACGCCAACGACCAGCACATCGTCAAGATCGTGGATTGGCTGCTGCAATATGCGTTCGACCAGCGTGCCAGTGATATTCACCTGGAGCCGCGGCGGGAACACGGTTACATCCGCTTCCGTATCGATGGTGTTCTACACGACGTGTACGAGCTGCCCGCGGCAGTGATGGCGGCCGTTACCAGCCGGATCAAGATACTGGGCCGCATGGACGTTGCCGAAAAACGCCGACCGCAGGATGGCCGCCTGAAAACCAAAGGTGGCGAGGGCAACGAGGTGGAGCTGCGTCTGTCCACCCTGCCCACGGCATTCGGCGAAAAAATGGTGATGCGGATCTTCGATCCGGAAGTGCTGGTGCGTTCCTCTGCCCAGATGGGTCTTACCGACGAGGACTATGAGAAGTGGCAGAACATGGTGAACCAGCCCAACGGCATTGTGCTGGTGACCGGCCCCACGGGTTCCGGCAAGACCACGACCCTGTATTCCACGCTCAAACAGCTGGCGACCCGCGAAGTCAACGTCTGCACCATCGAAGACCCCATCGAGATGGTGGAGCCTGCCTTTAACCAAATGCAGGTGCTGGACAATATTGACTTGGGGTTCGCCGAGGGTGTGCGTGCCCTGATGCGGCAGGATCCGGACATCATCATGGTGGGCGAGATTCGCGATCTGGAAACCGCCAATATGGCGATCCAGGCGGCATTGACCGGGCACTTGGTGATTTCAACGCTCCACACCAACGATGCGCCGTCGGCAGTGATGCGGTTGATGGATCTGGGGGTGGCGCCCTATCTGATCTCCGCCACCTTGTTGGGGGTGATGGCCCAGCGTCTGGTGCGTACCTTGTGCCCTCACTGCAAGCGTGACACCCATATCGACCCGGAAGCCTGGGAAGCCCTGATCAGCCCATTCAAGGGCAAGATACCTGACAAAATAAAAATGCCCGTCGGTTGCCTGGAATGCCGTAAGACCGGCTACCTGGGGCGGGTGGGTATTTACGAGATCATGGTGTTGTCGCAGGAATTGAAGGACATGATCAGCCACTCCTCTGACCTCAACATCATCCGCAAACAGGCCCTGAAAGAGGGCATGCGCACCCTGCGTCTATCCGGGGCGCACAAGGTGGCGACAGGCCTGACCACCCTCGAGGAGGTGTTGAGAGTGGCCCCGGCGACCACTGGACTGGCCTGATGTGTGAACTTTATCTGCCCTTTTGTTTAGCTTTTTCTTTACCATCCGTTCCAACCTGACACGAACGCTTGTTAGAATGCTCAGGCACTGTACAAAAACTCACCGGGTGTGAGGGGTAGACGCAGAAATCCGACCCACACGGGTCCGCACCCGCAACAAAACAATAATCGCAGTGGTTGTTCATGAATTCTGTTCTTTCGGCGTTTTCGCCTGTCCGCAATATCAAACAGTTGTTTGTCCGTCCTCCTGGTAATTTCCCGGTACTGGATGGGTTTCGCGCCCTGTCCATGTTAATGATCCTGGTGTTCCACACGTTTGCCATCTACGCCAATCATCCGGACAGCGGCGTCACCATGATTCAAATGGTCGAAGAAGGCGGGCTCTGGTGGTCCTGGGCCTGGAACGCCGACAAGAGCGTGGATATTTTCTTCGTCATCAGCGGCTTTCTGATCAGCGGCATTCTGCTTCGGCAGATCGATCGTGACGGCAAGATTCACATGTGGAATTTCTACAGCCGTCGTTTCCTGCGCCTGAGTCCAGCGTATTGGTTAGCGATCGCACTGTATGTGTATCTGGGTTATTCCAGCATGGACGAAGAGTCCCGCAAGCAGCTCAATTTGCAGAACCTCTGGTCCAACCTTCTGTACGTGAATAATTTCCTGCCCTACAAAGAGCAGGCGATGAACTGGACCTGGACGCTGGCAATCGAGGAACAGTTTTACCTGCTGTATCCACTGTTGCTGGTGTTCGTGATGAAATTCCGCAATCCCGAGCGCTGGTTGTGGGGCTTGCTGGGATTGTCGTTTGTCATCTGCTTTGCAGTGATCATGACGGACGAGCAGATTCGCACGCGGCCCGGCAGCCATATCGTGATGGACCCGGACTTCCACGCGCATCATTTCAGCGTGCTGTATGACAATCTTTATACGCGCTACGGTGCGCTGCTGTGCGGTTGTTTGGCGGCGTTCTATTATTTTCATCATGAGCAGACGACCAAGCAATTTCTGAATTCGCCGCTGGGGCATGTGCTGGGTTGGCTGAGTCTGATCTGCCTGGCAGTGCTGATGATGACACCGGTGTTGTCGCGGGAATTCGACGATTGGTATTGGGGCAATATTCTGTACCAGACGTTCAGCCGTAATCTGTTTTCTGGCGCCTTGTCGTATCTGATTCTGCTGTGCGTGGAAAAGAGTTACATGAGCCGCGTGTTGAATCTGATTTTTGCCAATCGCATTTGGTATCCGCTGGCGCAGCTGTCTTATTCTATGTACCTGTTGCATGTGCTGCCGATCGTGATGATGGTGTCGCTGGGTGTCAGCGCAATGCAGAAGTATCCTGAGCGTTATGACTACACGCATTGGGAAGCCATGTGCATCTTGACGTTGTACAGCACGGGCTTGACCATTCTGGGAGCGTTGATTTTCTATTTGCTGATCGAACGTCCCATCATGAACTTGCGGAAGTGAGATGGAATCATCGTCAAATCTGCCCCGTTATTGCCGTTGGGCGCTGTTCTTTGCGCTATTGCTGACGGCGCCCTCGTTGTGGGTGGGGCTGCAACTGGATGATTATTTTCACTGGGGGTTGGTGACCCAGCAGAATCCGGTGCTGCACATCAACAGTCCGGCCAGCCTGTATGGTCTGTTCAGTTTTCTGGATGGTGATCCTGGGCGTGTGCTGGATCTGACCAATCTGGGTTTGCTGCCCTGGTGGACCAACCCGGAAGTGAAATACGCGTTCTGGCGTCCGCTCACCGAATTCACTCACGGCGTCGATTACGGTTTGTGGCCGCAGCTGCCGTGGCTGATGCATCTGCATAGCCTGCTGTATTTCGCGCTGTTGTTGTGGGTGACGTTCCGATTGTTTGGCCAGATTCAGGGCAAAGGTCGCGCCTTGTGGTGGGCGGTATTTCTATTTGCACTGTCTTACGGCCACGGTGTGCCGGTGGGCTGGATCGCCAATCGCAATGCGTTGCTGGCGAGCCTGTTTCTGGTGCTGACACTGCATTTTCATCATCAATGGCGGGTGAATGATCGCGGTATTCTCGATCTGCGGGCGGTGCTGTTGTTCGTCGCGGGTTTGTTGTGCGGCGAGATGGCGGTGAGCACTGGCTGCTACATTCTGGCCTATGTGTTGTTCCTGGATAACGGCCCCTGGAAAGATCGCTTGGCGTCATTGTTACCTTACGCGCTGGCGGGACTGATCTGGTTGGGCGTGCGGGCGATGCTGGGATACGGCGCCAACGGTTCGGGCCATTACATTGATCCCATGACTACGCCGCATTTGTTTGTGCAGATGCTGGGGTTGCGTGGACTCGATCTGCTGGGCGGTTTGTTTTTTGCGGTGCCACCGGAGTTGGGATCGGCGCTGCCGCCAGCCCGTCGATTGGTGTATGGATTGCTGTTCGTTGTTTTGCTGGCGTTGAGCTGGCCGTTGCTAAGGCAGGATCGTCGAGCCCGCTTCTGGCTGGTGGGAGCGTTATTGTGTCTGCTGCCCGTGGCCAGCACTGTGGCGCACAGCCGGCTACTGCTGGCAGCCAGCATCGGCGCCGCAGGTTTCCTGGGTTTATGGTTGGAAGCCTGGCGCGAAGGGCGCTTGTTGCGCGTTTCTGGATTGCGCCAGGCAACGGCGGCGTTGGCGGGCTTGTTGATCGCGCTGAATTTGGGTGTATCGGCATTATTGTTGCCGGTTGAGGCAGTTTCGATGCGATTGGCAGGCGACGGCATGATCAATCGCGGTGCGCTGTCTTGGAATCTGCCGGATGATCCGAAGAGCACCACGCCGATTCTGTTGAATCCGCCGTTATCCAGCGCCGGTGGTTATATCAATGGCGTGCGTGCTTACCGTGGCATGCCGGTGGCGGCGAAAACCTGGTTGCTGGCGTCGGGCACGCGGCCGCTGACGATGACGGTGATTGGCAACCGCGCTTTTGATCTGGCCAGCGAGCAGGGCCTGTATGACCCAGTACAGGAAGGTTTGCTGCGCGGGCCTCAGGCGCCATTGGCGGAGGGCGACAGCATGCGCCTGTCCGGCATGATCGTGACCGTGATGGACGCGCGGGACGGGGTGCCGACCCGTGCTCGTTTCCAGTTCGCCCAGCCACTCGACAGCGGCGCTTACCGTTTTTATCACTGGGCTGGCGGTCAGATATTGGACTGCGCACTGCCGCTTAAGGGCGCTTCAGTGGTGGTCCGGCTGGACTCCATTGATTGTGCAACACCAGCGCCGGTGTCTCCTTGATGTCCTGAGGTAAATGCCGGCAACAGATCACAGCCGCTTTCCGCAGGGTGTAGAATAAAAGCATCCTAATTTGCGCGGAATCCTAGCGGCATGTCCCTCTCGCTCGAAAAACTTTCCACTTTGTCTCCCTCAGTGCATAGCCATGTCGAACGCGAATTGAAGCGATTGGCCGAAGCTGTGCAAGCGTTGCCCGTTACAGAAGCAGCCTGCCTGGCAGAAGCGCGCGTGCAAGCGCAACTGCCAGCAGTGTTGGTAGCCAGCGATTATGTTGCTCGGCAATTGCAGCGGCATCCAGCATTACTGGGGGAGTTGGTGCAGACGCAGGATCTGTGGCGATCCTATGGCGACAACCAATATCACGAATATCTGCAGCAGCATTTATCGGGAGTTAGTGAAGAACCCGAGTTGATGAAAATCCTGCGCGTGCAACGTCGGCGTGAAATGGTGCGCATCATCTGGCGCGACAGCACGGGCCTGGCGAAATTTGCCGAAACCGCCCGCGACCTCAGCAATCTGGCCGATGCCTGCATTGAGCTGACGCTGGAAAAACTTTACGCCCTGTTGGAGCCGCAGTGTGGGCGACCTCATTACAAAAACAGTGACCGTCCCATGCCGATGGTGGTACTGGGCATGGGCAAGCTGGGCGCGCAGGAATTGAATCTTTCATCCGATATCGATTTGATGTTTGTCTATGCGCACGACGGTGAAACGACAGGTGGCGCTCGTTCCCTCGACCACCTCGAATATTTCCTGCGCTTGGGTCAGCGCTTGATCAAAGTGCTGGATGAAAACACCGCTGATGGTTTTGTTTTTCGCGTCGACATGCGTTTGCGCCCGTTTGGCGCCAGCGGGCCTCTGGCCATGAGTTTTTTGTCGATGGAAAACTATTACGAAGATCAAGGCCGCGAATGGGAACGTTACGCCATGATCAAGGCCCGTGCTGTCGGGT
>DATLII010000651.1:0-3610 GCA_035539495.1 Dongiaceae bacterium | reverse complement strand
CAATAAACAGTATGGCCTGGGCCACATCCCGGCGTGCTTCCGGCAGCAACGGGTAAAAAATGGGCCAAACGTGCAACAGGCCGTCGCATTCGATAAAGGTCACGTTCACCCCAGCCGCCCGTGCCCGTTCTACCACCGCCACCGAGTCGTCGTGCATGCATTCGCTTTTGTCCACCGTCAGGAACAGGGGCGGCATGCCCGTGTAATCGCCAAATGCCGGTGACGCATGGGGATTACGGCGATCAGCGTCAGTGCGGCCATACAGGTCGATGCCGATGTTGTACATCTCCGGCGTGAACATGTCGTCGCGCTGCTGATTGCGGTTGCGACTGCCATGGGGAGCGGTAAGGTCAGCCATGGGCGAAAACGCCAGGTTGCATTTGGGCAGCGGCATCCCTGCATCCCGCAGAGCCAGCGTGGTACCCAACGCCAATGAACCACCGGCGGAATCGCCCATCACGGTAATTTTGTCGGCGGGAAACTGGGTCAGCAAAAAGCGATAAGCGGTCAGCGCATCTTCCACCGCGGCAGGAAATGGATGCTCTGGTGCCAATCGGTAATCCGGCAGATACACATCCGCCTGCAACGCACTGGCCAGCTTGCCGCACAAGGTAAGGTAAGTGGCCGGCTTACCGGCAATGTAACCCCCGCCATGCAGGTACAAAATCACCTGGCGCGGCTGTTTCACCCGCAACCATTCACCCCGCACATTTTCCACCGTGAATGAGGTCCGGCGCACGCCTCTCGGCAACCAGATCGGCAGAGGTGAATCACCCAGTACCCGGCGCAGATGCCGCACCAGATGGTCGGCATCGCGCGGCACTTTTTTGATGACACGGCGGGTATAGGCTTTGACGATGCGCGCGGCGATGCTGGTCATGAACGTTTCCACGTCTGAACGGAAGTGGCGGCCATTATAGGAACGGCATTGCGCCAGCGGAACCGATTTCCCACTCCACCCGGTTACGGCCGTTCTCTTTGGCGCGGTACAACAGCTCATCGGCGCGTTTCAACAATTTTTCGTGACCATCGCGCTCCATTGGCACCTGACTGGCCACACCAATGCTGACCGTCAGCACCACGCTGTTCCTGCCATCTTCCACCCGATGACGATCGAATGCCGCGCGAATGGTTTCCGCCACTTTGATCGCACCCTGTGAATCGGTTTGCGGTAGCAGGATGACAAATTCCTCACCACCGTAACGCGCTGCCACATCCGGTGGACGCCGAATGGAATTGCGCACCAGATCCGCCGCTTCCACCAGACACAAATCACCGAACGGATGGCCATAGGTGTCGTTCAGTCGCTTGAAGTGATCGATATCCACCAGCATGATCGACACCGGCTGCTTGTCGCGAAACGCGCGCTTGTATTCACTTATCAGTATCTCATCGAAATAGCGCCGGTTACGCAGACCGGTCAGTCCATCGGTAATGCTCAGCTCCTGCAATTTTGCGTTGGCCGATTGCAGTTCATCGGTACGCTCGCGCACCTTGCGATCCAGGTCTTCGTTGATTTTCACCTGCACATCCAGCAATTCCTGCTGACTTGCCGCTGCTTTCTGCTGCGCATCTTCACGCAAGCGACGATCCACATTCAAACGGTCCGCCAGCGACAGCGAGAACAACAGCATTTGAAAGACGGCGCCAAAATACGGCAGATTTTCGGTAAGTGGATTGCGCGGCAGCCAACCTACTTTGGACAGGATCATCACGAAAGCCGACAGGATGAACACCAGCGCGCCGGCCAGAATATAGCGCGCAGGCGTGTAGCCTTCTCTCACCCGCAGCAGCAACGCCGTCAATGTCGTGGGCGACGAGATCGCCACCAGCAGCAGGCACACCAGAATCATCTGCTTGTACGGCAGCAGGAACGCACCCAGCGCGCACAACGCCGACAGCCAGGCCAACCCGCGCAGCACCCGCGACAACCGAGGCCAGGATTGCCGCACCAGCAACACCTGATCGGCGAACAGATTGCCAAAGAACACACAGCCGACAATACCTACCAGAATGCTGCGATCAGTCCAGGTGGTGGCCTCAGGCCATACGAAAGCAAACGCGGCGCCGCGCAACGCCGCTTCGATCATCACCACGCAGATCGAATAAAAGAAGATATAAAGAAAGCCAACACCGCGCGCCATCATAAACACCAGCAGGTTGTACAGCGCGATGATCAGCATGGTGCCGTAGAAAAAACCAAATCCGGTGGACTCGATAAAGACGTGCTCCACGAACGCATCTTTTTCCCACAGCAGCAACGGAATCTGCATGGATGATTGCGACTGCACGCGCAATAAAACCTGCAACGGCTGCGGGCTCACATCCAGCGGAACCAGAAAGTTGCCGTAGCGCACCAGTCGTTGCACGTAGGGCTGGTTGGCGCCCAGTTGAAACTCGCGCAGCAGTTGTCCGTCCTGCAGTAAATAAACGCGGATGTCATCCAGCAGGGGATAACTGATTTCCAGAAACAGATTTTGCTCTTGTGGCGTGGAAGGGCTGACAACGTCAAAGCGCACCCAGTACACGTTGTCAGTGAAACCGAAATTCAGATTGGGCTGTTCGGAGATGTGCCAGGCAAACCGCATTTCGTCGCGCTGCAGATCGGCGAGTGTCAGGCTGCCTTCATTGTCTTCCAGATACGCCAGCACCCCCGTCAGATCCTGCTGGCGGAAGCCGGGCTGCAGGGAAATCGAAGCGGCCTGCGTCAGGGGCGCACCTGCCGACCACAGCAGCAGAAACAACCCGATCCAAGTATAAATGCGTTGCAAGAGCGCCCCCGCGAGCCGTCATTTGTCCTGCTCTCAGTGTAGACAGCTCCGGACCAAACGCCCTGGCGGTTACCCCTACGACGACCGCAGCGCCTTGGACACCTGCAGCAGTTCGAAAAAGGCATCCAACATGCGATCGCCGTCCGCCAGCAGGTCAAAACTGTTGGGGTCCAGCAGCCAACTGCGCAGAATACCTTTGGCATAGGCCTGATAGCTTTCCGCCGTCAGACGATGGTTCAACCCGCGCGGTATCTGCCCGCGTTTTTCCGCGTTCGCCAGCATGCGTTCAAACCGTTGACGGAATTCGGCCCGCACCCGCGCGTCGCGGTCCATGATCGGGCCCAGCTCAGCCACAAATTCACACTTGTTGAATAAGATGTCGAACACCAACCGGTAGTGCTGGTCGGTGACCACCTTTTCAAAGAAATAGCGCACCGAATGCCGCAGCTCACCCAGAGGATCAGCGACGTCGTCGCGGGTGGCGGCCTCGGTCATGGTTTCCAGCGGCAGGGTCACCCGGTCGCACATCGCATTGAACAGGTCTACCTTGTTCTTGAAGTGCCAATAGATGGCGCCCCGGGTCATGCCGGCAGCCTGGGCGATGTCGTTCAGGGTCGTCTGCGACACACCCTTGCGGTAAAAGACCTGTTCCGCCGTATCCAGCAGCGTGTTACGGGTTTCCAGGGCTTCCTCTTTGGTTTTCTTGACCATATGCGTCGTAATGTTTTATCCGGTGATTTGCCATTATACATACATGAATGTATGATTAAAGCTGAATTTGTGTGTCAGGACATGTCCGATGCCTGCCCCACCCTCGGCTGCCGCCCCCTCTCGGAGAT
>DATLII010000650.1:0-3846 GCA_035539495.1 Dongiaceae bacterium | reverse complement strand
CTGGAACACCTCTCCCAACAACCAGCCGTACGTCACCATGTGATAGCCGTGTTGACGGCCCGGTTGCCACCAGGGCGCCTCCCGCGCCAGAGCGGTGGTCATACGCTCCCAATCGAACAACGCCTCGTCCGGCAACGGCGTGCGGATCGCCGGTTGGCCCGCCTTATGATTCAGAATCCAGGCCACCCGGGTGTCCTTCTTGCCCTCGCAGCCATACTCCGGCCAGTAATAGGCGACCGGCTTTTGCAGGTCCAGCAGGCCCAGGTCCAGCGCCTTCTGCACCGCCAGCGCCGCCACCCCCTTGGTGGTGGAAAACACATTCACCAGCGTGTCCTGTTGCCAGGGCAGGCGCGCCTCTTTATCGCGGGTGCCCGCCCACAAATCCAGGCACAAACGGCCTTTCCAATACAAGGCGACTCCGGCACCACGCTGGCCTGGTTCATTCATAAGGTCGGAAAACGCCTGACGCACTGGCACGAAACGTTCGTCGCACTGGCCCTGAACCGTGATATTGGTCATGCAAACACCTGATTAGAAAAGCCCAAAGACGCGATGGTAGAATTCCCGGACCCTCCAGGTAAAGGTAATCCACTGTGGCAAACGGCCCTTCCGGAATCTATTCGATCGAAAACCTGCGGCGTCTGGCTGATCTGCTGGACAACCGGTTCCGCGTTCCCTACACCCGCTATCGGGTGGGTTGGGATTCCATCATTGGCCTCATTCCTGTGGCGGGTGATGTGCTGACCGGCTTGGCCTCCCTTTTTATCCTGATTGGCGCCTACCGGCATGGCGTGTCGCGGCGCATACTCGCTCGCATGCTGGTGAATGTATTGGTGGATGTAGTCGCCGGTTCAGTGCCCATTCTGGGGGATATTCTGGACGCCAGTTTCAAAGCCAACGCCCGCAATATGCGTCTGCTGCTGGATGCCATCGAATCACCCGAAATTAAGGTAACTTGAACAATCCAGGGGCATAGACATACTGAATACAAGTGCAGTAAATTGGCGCTTCGCCTTCATAACAAAAATAACGGCGGTTATTCATGTCAGCACTACAAACCCTGGTGGTCGACGATTCCGCATCGGCGCGGAATGTGCTCAAGCGCCTGCTCGAGCGCAAAGGCGCCCAGGTAGACCAAAGTGAATCCGGCCTGCAGGCGCTGGATTACCTCAAGACCAAGAAACCCGACATCATTTTCATGGATCACACCATGCCCGGTATGAGTGGGCTGGAGGCGATCCGTGCCATGCGCAATAACCCTGATACCGCCTCCATTCCCGTGGTGATGTACACCAGCGAGAACGACGAGGCGTACAAACAGGAAGCCATCGCCACCGGCGCCGTGGGCATCATTCCCAAGCCCGCCACCTGGAACAAGATCTCGGAAGTGCTGGCGGAAGTCACCGTCAATCGCACGATCCAATCCGACCAGATCGCCCACAGCATCGACCAGCAACTGACTTCCCTGCGGGATCATCTGTCGTTCACGATGGAGAAGCAGATCCAGCGGGTATGCGAGGAGCTGCAGCACAGCTTCGATCAGCGCTTGCGGCTGCTGGAACAGAACCAATCCGGTTCTTCCAGCTATCCGGCCAAGGGGCTGTCCACCCTCATCCACTCCATCACCGACTCCAAACTGCATCAGCTCAACCTGGAACTACGCCATCACATCACTGCCAAGTTCGATGTACTGGCACAGGATCTGGCCCAGTCCCAACTGGCCCTGAAGCAGGACATTCTGCAGGAAGTGGATCAGCGGATTCGCATTAGCAACGCCCGCCGCCGCCAGCGCCGGCTGCTGCGCATTCCCCAGCTGCTCATGGACCGCTGGTATTTGATCCCGTTCTGGCTTTCAGTTGGTCTGAGCGGAGGCTTGGCCTGGTTCTGGATGGGCTGACCACAAATCGGAATTAACGGCCTACACTGACTGCGCTGAGCTGGCGATTCCTGCCATTGCCAATCCCTGCCGCCGGAACCCCCTCGGCAAAGCCGATCAGGTTTGTCATACTTAACAAGCGCTTAATGTGCCCAATTCCGGCGGTTTGTCAGGGATCACGCCCGCAATGCGGTCTATACTGTCAATTCCGACACATCTGATCGAGTACTGAAGAAGAAGTGCCCATGGCTATCAAACACGCACTGGTGGTGGATGACTCTAAATCCGCCCGGTTTTCCTTGAAGAAATTGCTGCAGCAACAAGGCATCAAAACGGACTTCGCCGAGTCGGCCGGCGATGCCCTCAATTATCTGTCCGCCAACAATCCTGACATCATCTTCATGGACCATCTGATGCCAGGCATGGACGGATTCGAAGCCACCAAGGCCATCAAGGCCAACCCGGACACCCGCGACATCCCGATCATCATGTGCACATCGAAGGAAGGCACCGACTACGGCGAACAGGCCCTGGCGATCGGCGCTTATGCCATCCTGCCCAAGCCCGCTCCGTCCGCCACCCTGATGGCCATTCTCAATCAACTGGATACCAATACCGGTGACAGCATGCAGTCTGCATCCAACGAAAATGCCGCCGAAAACAAAGCACCTGCCTCCTCTTCTGCCGTGGGCATCAGCACCCGCGTGGTGGAAAGCCTGGTACGCAAGATTCTGGACGAGCGCTTCGAAGCAGCCCAGAAATCCCTGGTCGATGCCGTTCGCGAGCAACTGAAGCAGGAACTGCAAACCGATATCGAAGCGGCCCAACAATCGCTGCGGCAGGAACTCACCGCACTATCAGAAACCCGTATCAATCAAGTCAGCACCACCAACAGCCAAAAAATCGCGGCTGCGCTGTTCGATGAAAAATTCGAGCAGGTCAACCGTCATGTGGAAAACCGCATCACCAGCAATCTGGGTGCACTGGAATCGGCACTGGATGCCACACGCCGCGCATCGCCGGAACTGATCGAGGAAGTGAAGAAAATCGCGCAGTTCACTGCTGCCGCTGCCGCCGGCGAAACCGCAAAAGAAGCGGCCCAGGAAATCAGCCGCGCCGTCGCGCAGGATGTGGCACAGGGCGAAATTGCCAATGCCCGCGACATGCTGAATGAACAACAAACGCAAAAAGGCGGTGGCAGCAATCTTCTGGGCATCGCCGGGGTTGTGCTGGGTGCGATTGCTTTGCTGGTGGCTCTGTTTACCTGAAAATAAAAAAAAGGCTGCGGGGGGACCCGCAGCCGAACGAGGCAGTAAACGTTGGGTGACGATTTTACTGCGAGAAGTGGTTTCCTCTTTATCTCTTCAAAAGAGCTTCAGATTGTTCAAATTCTTCCGCTGCTCGATGGCTTCAGCGAATAGGCCTTAGTGCTTAAACTGAAACGCATACACCTCAATGCACACGTCTTAATGCAAGGTGCGACGTTCCCGCACCACGCCGACAAATAATCCATTGATGACCAGGTTATCCGGCGCCACGATAAATGGCAGGCTGGCCGTTCTGCTCAAGCGCTGCGACGTATCCTGATTTGCTCGCCAGCGCGGTGCAGGCGCCGCTGCATCCTCTACCCTCGCCACAACCAGCTTGCCTTCGCCGGCCCGCAAAGATTTACGCACTGCAATCAGGTCACCATCCCGAATACCGGACGCCTGCATTCCATTACCACGCACCCGGAACAGATAAGTGGCATGTTCCCGCCACAGCGCCATCGACAACCCATTACGGGTAGAAGACCGTCCGTTCAGCGCCAATGGCAATTGCCCTTGTTTCTGCATGATCCGACTCCTCTTGATAGGGGTGACGACTTGAAAGCACTTGTTAGCGATAGTGTCTTTTCAGATCCATCATTTACTGTATATAATTACAGTATATCAGGCAGCGCAGTTTGGCAAAGGCTTTTCACAAACTTT
>DATLII010000649.1:0-10133 GCA_035539495.1 Dongiaceae bacterium | reverse complement strand
GTAATACTAACAACGGTGGTTTGTCGTTGGTGGAAAAAAGCGATTTCGAAGACTGGCTGATCGTGCGGGTCGTGGTGTCGCGGGCGGAATTGCAATTGCGCGATCCGTTGATCGAATTGCAATTGCGTCTGGATGCAGCATTCGGCAAGGAAGACGGCAAGCGTCTGGTGAATCCTTACGGCCCGTCTGCAATCGCGCAGGCTTATCATGGCGCTATTCATGGCAACAAGATGACGTCGGCGCTGGAACGGCTGGTGTTCAAGGTGCTGCAGGATATTGTGCTGGGAAATTTGTCGCGGCTGTACAAATCACTTAATGCCACTTTCGTGAAATTCGGTGTGTTGCCTGACGTCGATGTGACGCGCTATCTGGCAGCAGAAGCGATGAAAAAGCATAAATCGGCGCAGCCTGTTGCGCCGAAACCCGCCGCACCAGCGCCAGCACCTGAAACCAAAAAAGCGCAGGCCCCGCCAGCGCCGCCAGCAAAAGAAGCGGAGCCCGCTGCGCCCGCCAATACCAGTTCTGTGACATCGCCCATGCGCGCGCCACAACGGGTGCAGTGCCTGCGTCTTTCGCTGCGGTGAAAGAAGGTCTGGAGCGTGCGCGCCAGGCGTACAGTGCCGCCAGCAAGCTAAGAACGGTACACCGTTTACTGGGGCAGGAAAATGCGGCTCAGGTTCGTCAACAGGAAGCACAGTTGATGGAACCGCTGCCACCGAGTCAGCCGGTGTTTGATGCGATTTCCAGTATGCAGCAGCAGTTGCTGCAAGGGAGTATCGATCTGAATGAACCCGGGTCGTTGCCGTTGTATCTGGCACAGGCATCGGGTGTCGGTATCAACCAATTGCCGCCGCAGGAATTGGAATCGGCGGAAATGGTGGAGAACCTGTTCAGTAATATCGTCGATCACCAGCGCATTCTGAGCGATCTGAAACCAGAATTGCGCAAACTGGAAGTGCCGATTCTGCGGGTGCTGCTGCAGGATCCCAAACTGTTTTCCGCCGAATATCATCCAGCGCGCCAGATGGTGAACTATGTTGCGCTGTTGGCGGACCGCGACAGCGTGAACATTCAGGCGAACCGTCCCACCATCGTTGACAGTATTCGTACAGTATTGGAAGCGCCTCAGCAGGACAATGCCGCGTTCGATGCCGCACTGGGCAAACTCGACAAACTGGTGGAGCGGGAAAAGAAAATCATCGAGCGCAATCTGGCGCGAGTGACAGAAGCCTGCGAAGGCCAACAGCGCGTCAAACTCGGTAACGAGCGGGTGGAGAAGGAGCTTTCCCGGCGTTTGGGCGGCCAGGCAATTCCCAAGCTGATGCACGATCTGCTGCAGACCGGTTGGAAGGATTTGATGCGTTTGTGTTATATCCGCGAGGGTGTCGAGAGCCGCGCCTGGGAAATGACCCTGGTGGTGATCGATCAGTTGGTTGTGCGCCTGGTCGCGGGCCGGTATGACGAGCAGGCCGTGCTGTTCAAAGTGGAGGAGCTGACCAAGCTGATCCGCAAGGGATTGTCAAAAGTGCCGTCTTCAAAGCATCAGTACGATGTGATGGCAGATGCATTGGAAATACTGCTGAAAAATGGCGTGGATGCGGGTACCGAGCTGGTGACCTGGACTTCGCTGGCAGTGGAGGAATCCAGCAAATCCGAGGACGATGAGGACAAAACCCTGCAGCGTTGGGTCAAGCGGGCTCGCGGCCTGCAGGAAGGTCAATGGCTGGAGTTCGATGCACTGTCCGAGTCATCCCATCTGTATCAGCTTGCCTGGATCGCCGAACAACATGCGCGCTTCGTTTTCGTTAACCATCATGGCATGAAGGTAGCGGATCTGCCTCTGGAAGAAGTGGCAGGCAAACTGAAAACCGGCGACGTTGTGGTGCTGAGCGATACAGGCTTGCCGGCAGTTGAAAAAGGACTGGATTCGCTGGTGCAGAAAATTTATGACCAGCTGGCGTTCGAATCCGCTCACGATCAGCTTACCGGCATGAAAACCCGTAAGGAATTTGAACGCTGTCTGGCGCAGGCGGTGGCGCGAGCCAAACGCAATTCTCAATACTATGTGTTGATTTACATGGACCTGCTCCAGTTCAAGGTCATCAATAACACCTGCGGTTATGAAGCGGGTGATAGCTTGCTGCGTGAAGTGGGCGAGCGTCTGCGCAGCGTATTGAGTTCCGAAATGGTGGCGGGCCGTATCGGTGGCAACGAATTTGCGATTCTGGCGCCAGCGGCGTCGGAGCATAAGGCCTTTCTTCTGGCAACCGAGTGCAAGGCTGCAGTGGAAGAGAAACGCTTCAGCGCAAACAATCAGAGTTTTGTCGTCGAAACCGTAACGGCTCTGGTGGGCTTTGATCAAACCAATGATCAGGTATTGGAACTATTGCGTTCGGTGGAATCCGCTGCTGTCATCACCAAAAAATCCGGGCACAAGGAAATTCAGGTAGTACGTCCCGGCGATTCCCGCATCGAGGAGCGGGACGAAGTCATGTCCTGGGTTGCTCGCATCAATCGCGCGCTGGATCAAAATACGCTGAAATTACGCTGCCAGAAAATCGCGCCGGTGGATCCCGCATCCGGCAGTTTGCCGCACTATGAAATATTGCTGACGGTAGTAGACGACAAAGGTGAGCATTTGCCACCGGCCGATTTCATTCGTGCGGCAGAAGAATACAGTCGCATGGGGGCGGTCGATCGTTGGGTAATCGAAACGGTGCTGAGTTGGATGGTGCGTAACCGGCCGATCCTGAACAAGCTGGGCGGTTTTTCCATCAACCTGTCCGGCCACTCCATGAATGATGATTCATTCCTGGATTTCATGTTCGAAAATCTGGTACGTTTCGAAGTGCCGCGTGACAAACTGATTTTCGAAGTTACCGAAACCACAGCGGTGGCGAATCTGGAAGACGCCGCGGACTTTATCCAGGAAATGCGCAGCATCGGTTGCCGTTTCTCGCTGGATGATTTCGGGGCAGGGCAGTCGTCTTACGCTTACCTCAAACGGTTGCCGGTGGATTTCATCAAAATTGATGGCGCTTTCGTCAAGAATATCGCCAGCGATGACGTCGATTATGCGTTGGTAAAATCCATCACCGAGATGGGACATTTCCTCAACAAAAAAATCATTGCAGAATACGTTTCGGACAAGGAAATACTAGAAGTGGTGTCCGATATAGGAGTTGATTACGTGCAGGGATATCACCTGGGTCGACCACAATTTCTGGAAGAGCTGACGTTCAAGGAAGCCAGTGTGTGATCCGATTCGACGAGTACCGCAATCTGGATGGTTGCGGTTTGGCGGACTTGGTTCAGCGAGGTGAGGTCACGCCCCAGGAATTGCTGGAATGCGCCATCGCCCGCTCGCAACAGATTAATCCCGCCATCAACGCCATCGTGGTGCCTCTGTTTTCCAATGCTCGCCGTTATTTGAAGCGCCACCAACCACAAGGCCGTTTCGCTGGTGTACCCACCGTATTGAAAGATCTGCTGGGGGATTTTGCGGGTGCGCCTACCAGCAATGGCTCGCAGGCTTGGCGTTATTGTATAGCGCAACGTCACTCCACGTTGGTAGAGCGATTGTGCGCGCAGGGTCTGGTTGTAATTGGCAAGACCAATACGCCGGAGCTGGGTCTTTTGGCAACTACCGAAAACCGTGCGTTCGGTGCGACGCGCAATCCCTGGAATCTGAATCGCACTGCGGGTGGTTCCAGCGGAGGGACAGCGGCAGCGGTGGCAGCGGGCATTGTGCCGTTTGGATCTGCCGGTGATGGTGGCGGCTCTATCCGTATTCCGTCGGCCTGTTGTGGTTTGTTTGGATTGAAACCCAGCCGCGGTTTGGTGCCTGCGGGTCCCGAATATGCTGAAGTCTGGGACGGTGCGACAGTAGAGCACATGATTACACGCAGTGTGCGCGATTCAGCTGCGCTCCTGGATGTGCTGGCGGGCAACGATTCCGCTTCCCACGTTGCGCAATTCACACCGCCATCCGGTTTTCTGCAAGCCTTGGATCAGCCATTGCCGAAGCTGCGAATCGGTTTCACGCTCGATTCGCCTTTAGGTGGCACAGTGGCAGAAGAATGTCGGGATGCGGTGCGAAACGTGGCGGAGCTGCTGCAGTCGTTAGGACATGAAGTGGAAGAGGCGCCCGCCATTGAGATCGATTCATATGCGCTGGTAAAAGCCTATTCCGATATTTATCTGGCCCATGTAGGCGCGGATGTTCGGCAATTGGAACAACGTTTTGGCTGCCGTTACGCACGAGCCAGCGTGGAGCCTGCCACTGGATTCATCGCGAATCTGGGGCGACGTTTTTCTGCTGGCGCTTATTTGCTGTCGCGTCATTACTGGGTACAGCTTCGGCAGAAAATGGCGGAATTTCATCAGCGCTACAATGTCTGGCTAACACCCATGCTGGCAGCAGAACCTTATCGCTTGGGAGAATTGCGTTCCAGTGTGCTGGAAGAGTTCGCCATGAACCTGCTCAATTTTTCGGGCTTGCACCGATTGGTGCCGTTGTCGCAATACTATCGGATTACCGCTTTGCAGCTACAGAAAGTACCGTTCACGCAGATTGCCAATTTGACCGGTCAGCCAGCCATGTCGGTACCGCTGGTGTGGAGCCGCAATGGTTTGCCCGTAGGTGTGCAGATGGTAGGGCCTGTGGGCGCGGACCAGCGTCTGTTGCAGCTGGCCCGGCAGTTGGAACAGGCGCGGCCCTGGTTCAATCGGGTGCCGCCTCTGTAATAGCGTGCGTTAGGTAATGGCAAATTCGTCGCGCACCGCGGCTGCCTGCAGATTGGCTTTTTTCAATTCTGCCCGGATCAGTTCTTTCAGCTTTGCTTCGCTGGAGGGGCCCTGTTCAATAAAAGCATCCAGCATTTTCTTCACCCGGCCCAGATGCCACTCGATTTCATCCAGCATCAACGACACATCGTCAATTTCGCGATAAGCAAACGACAACCGTTCTTTACGCACCTGCTGCAGCCAGCGCAGATAACCGGAATCCAGAATGCCGGAGCCACGCACAATGCGCATTACCTGGATCAACACGGTTTTCGCACTGGCCAATAATTTATGATTGGCGCCTTCCTTGAAGAGTCCTACCACCTGCTCCAAGCTGTTCAACAACAAGCTGAGGCGGTCGTTATCACGCGTAAGTTTGTCGACCTGAGCATCCAATGACTCATTGGATGTGAAGGGTGATTCATCCAGCTCCGCATTGCGCAGAATCAGAATCAATGCCTTGTAGGTATCGTAGAAATGACTTTCGCTGTTTACCTGCAGCAGCGGCATCAAATCGCGCAGATTACGGCCGTTCGGCAACAGGCGTTTGATGAACACCGTAATCACGCTATCGGACAGCGCAATCACTTGGCCTTCAACGCCTAATTGACTGGCAAACTTTCCAGCAGGATAACCCGAACCGTCGCAACGTTCATGATGCTCGCTTACCGCCAGCGCTACTCGGGGATCAAGCCCGCTGATGCTTTCCAGTACTTTTTGTGCGATGACGGTATGCGCCTGGATTTGGCGCCATTCTGCAGGATTCAGAGCTTCCTGTTTGTTCACCACGGCGGGGTCGATGTGCATCATGCCGATATCATGGGCCAGTGCCGCCAGAAAACAGGTTTCCACCTGCTGCGGTGTCAGTTTCATGTTCTGTGCAATCACCACCGACAACCAGGCAATGCTCAATGACTGCCGGTACAAGTGACCCATTTGCTCTTTCAAGACGGTGAGTTTCTGTTTCAGGATCGAGAATTTGGCGAACGACGCGCACAACTGTCGAATGCTGCTATCGACTTCAATGCGCTGGTGAACCAGTTTGATCTGCGGATGACGATCAAGAATTTCCATCAAGTCCCGATGCAGATCGGTGGCATTCAAACTGTTGTTGATATCAACGCTGGCTTCGATCGGTTTGATCAGTTTGAAACGAATGATCTTGTCGGCCATGCGTTCATTGATAGGAGAACCCTTCTTGATCAGCAGAATGCCCTGCTCATTGAAGATATCCTCGGAAGCGACAATTTCCCTTTTTTCCCCAAGCTGGGTAAGTCGTTGCGCATACGCCTTGTCATGCAAGGGATCGAAATCGGTCATGGGTGCCTTTGCCGCAACTGGATTGGATGAGAATGAGTCTGATCAAAATTTAGCCAAGTTTCGATCGCTACGCAATGCCAGAAAGTCATATTTTGACGGACAAAGGTGAAGCTGGCGTCAAATATCCGTCTAATCACTACCGTTTAACGCCCTAAGACATTTCAGCATATGGAAACAACAGGTTATTGACGCCATTGCTCCTCAACGTTCATTGATAATGCGAGCCAATGACAGCAGGTCCGAGTTGATCAGCAGGCCGTTTTCCATGGCTTTGGACAGGTTGATTTCGAACTGCTGCTGATCCTGGGTGCGCAGGATATTGACGACGCCACCCATGCGCGCAAAGTCCTCGGTGTTGCCAATGCTCAGCACGAACAAATGATTCAGGTTGCGAAAAAACGATTCCAGTTCGTTGATGTGATCGATACCCACGAACAGAATATGGCAACCACTCTGTATTTTGTTGTAGTCGGTGGTACGGATGACTTCCAGGGAACGATTGCGAATCTGTGCGCCGTTCACCACATCCAGGAATTCACCGAACGGAACGGCGCCGTACAGACACATTTTCAGCGGGCTGTTGGGCGTTGCAAAAGCATTTTCTGGCCATTCCACGAAATTGGCGAAGTTGTAGAGGAACAGCGCTTTGACTTGGTACTCCTTGACCAGCTCCAAGTCAGCGTCTGCCGCCAGCGTCGGCGTACCAGCACACAGCAACAGACCGCAGAGCAGCATCCGCCCATTTCGCTGTAACGAGGGTCGCGGTAACCAGGGTCGCTTTAACCAGAGCGCGATCAATCGCATCATGCTGCAACCTAAAAACTCAAACTGATATAACCAAAAGCAACGGGTTCGAAATCTTCCGACGCCGATTCCAATTCTTCCTGCAACGGAAAACCTGCGGTTACGCGGGCGGTGATATGACTACCGTACAGAAAATCCAATCCTACGCCAGCAGCTGTGAATCGCGCGGTCGCGCCGAACGCTGTGTTTTGTTCCCCCTGAGCATAGTCGGCAAACAGGAAAGGGACGAGGGCACTGGATGTGAAGGGCACGAATGACATCAGCGATTGTTCCAGCGTCAATTGCCAGGCTGTGTCGGCGCTGAATAACGCGGGATCATAGCCGCGCACGCCGTTCGCGCCCGTCACAATGGCGCGCTCGGCAGACGGTATGACTTGCGGCGTATAAAGCAGATCCAGGCTGATCGTACTCGCATATTGTCGTGGCGATGCCGGTTGCCAGCGGTACTGGAGTTCATATTCCGCTTTCAACAAAAAGAATTCGCTATCCAGCAGAGGGTTGCTGGTGTCCTCGATGACCCCCAAAGCAGGCGTTAAAGCGAAGGCCTGCCGTATGCGATTGTCAGCTGCCAGCACTGCGGCCTGGAAGCCGGACTGCAATACGGCGTAGTCAACCGTTTCGCCGAGGATCTCTTCAAACAGATCACTGCTGACGGTGGATTTTTTCAGGGCGAGATTGGAGTTGAGATCTGCACGGGCATTGCGCGCATAAAGCAAATTCCAGTTGAGCAGGCCACTAACAGCCTCCAGGTGGCCATCCAGACCAAACTGCGCCAACGGCCCGGCAATCTCGAACTGATTCGACAGCAGGCTGACGCCGGTTTGCATTTTGTTATTCAATGGAATGCGATAACCCAAACTGCCGTACACATTACCGGTTTCGTTGGTGGCCAGAAGTGTTGCCTGCAAGATGTCCGCATGGTCGGACAGATTGTTGCGCTGATATTGATAGATGATGCGCGCTACGCCAGTGTCTTGCACGCCCCAGTTGTCCAGACGCAACGAATGCACATTTGCAGTTTCCTCCAATACACTCAAATTCAGGCGCGTTTGTCCTTGGAACTGGCCTACGGAGAAAAAGCCGAACACGCGTAAACCTGGCATCTGGTTGGCTTCCAGCATGGCTGCCTGAATGTCTGGTTCGTACACAACCTGACCTAACAGATGACGAAATGGTTGCCGGATTCGTTCCGCGCTGTACAACTGATTACGCGCAACATTGATTTCCGACAGGCGTCCGGCCAGCACGTTTAGCACTAATGTGTTATTTTTGATTTCCTGCGGAATTACAAACACTTGATTAAAGGTAAGTCCCTTTTCGTGATAGGCCAGAGTCAATTCATCCGCCATGCGGTGCATATCGGGAATGGCCATCCAGGCAGAGCCGCTTCGAAACGATCGATTAAGACGCTCATTCAGAAACTGCTGGGTGATGCCGTATCGGGGATAAAGGGCATCACCGCGTAGTTCAACCCGCCGAACTTCGATTTTTCCATTCACAATCAAGTCTTTTTTGCCGGCAGACTGTGGCAAAGAGGGGATGGCTGTGGCAGATTTGCCGGGTTGTTGTGGCGCCATTTCAAACTGGGCGCCCGACCCAAAAAGTTCGGTTTCAGCCTTTTCTGTTTCTGCCAATAGTCCAGTGGCGACAAACAGAGCTATCAGCAGCGTGAGGCTTTGCAGCAGCAGTCTTGGCAACGGGATTTTCCATGCGCAGGCCGCGAACCAGGCAACAGTGAAATTGAGGTCATTCACTTGCCAAATGGCGGCAACGATACTTTCATTTATATATGGTCGTAAGTATATATGCTGTTTGAAAAAATGCTGGAAAGTTCAATTGTCCTCCCGCGTAAGGAACAGCGGGGAAGCAGGCAGCGAGGCTACGTGGGTCCGGGGCGACAAACCACAACATGCTGAAGTTTCGCAAACTCAAAATCAAAACCAAGTTGATACTGGTGGTATTGCTGACCAGTTCCATCGGCTTGGTGCTGTCCGGTGCCGGTGTCATCGCCTACGACCGTGTAAAGCAGAAATCCATTCTGGCGGAAGAGTTGTCTATCCTGGCGCGCGTCATTGCCGAACGTAGCGCCGCCGCATTAAGTTTTCGTGATAAACCCCGTGCACATGACAATCTGGCGTCACTGCTGGTGCGCAATTCGATTCAAATTGCCTGCATGTACGATTCCGCCGGTGCCGTGTTTACCGAAGTGCGTCGATCGGATCAAAGCCGTTTTTCCTGCCCCGAAAAACCGCAGGACAGCGGCGAATATTTTTCAGAGAATTTTCTTGAGGTGTATCAAAGTATACGTTTGAACGGCGTGCAAATCGGTACAGTGCTGGTGCTGACAGATCTGAAGGATCTGGACTATCGTCTGCGTCGACAAATGCTGGCGAGCCTGGGCGTGCTGGCGTTGTCGTTGATCGTGGCTTTTCTGATGACGAGACGTTTGCAGAAAGCGATCTATGGGCCGATAGTGCAGCTGGGTAACGCCGCCAAGAAAATTACCGAACACAATAATTTTTCCATCCGCGCGCACAAGCTGAATGACGACGAAATTGGCGATGCCATTGATGCGTTCAACGCCATGCTAGGTAAGATAGAGCAGGATAAAGAAGAACTGACGCGGCTGGCTTATTACGATCCGCTGACCCGTCTGGCCAATCGCCGAATGTTCAGTGAGCGTTTGGTGTTCGCGTTGGAAAACGCCCGTCGCAGTGGCGAGCAAATGGGGTTGATCTTCCTCGATCTCGACAAATTCAAAGTGATCAACGATGAGCTGGGTCATGACATCGGCGATTTGCTGTTGAAGGCGGCAGCAAAACGTCTGGAGTCATCGATTCCGGAAACCGCCACCGCATTCCGCCTGGGTGGCGACGAATTTACCGTTTTGCAGGTGGGCGCTACAGAAAAGTCCATGACAGAAACCGCGGAAAAAATCCTGCAGTCGTTCGGTGAGCCCCTTATTCTGGCCGGGAAACAGTTGTCGATTTCGTCCAGTATCGGCATCGCCATTTCTGACGGTCATGACAATGTCAGTTCTATCATGAAGAGCGCGGATGTGGCTTTGTATCGGGCCAAGGATGCCGGCCGCAGCAACTACAAATTTTTCCACCGCGCCTAACGTCAATCCGGCAGGCTTCCGCCGATCAGCAACCGTCCCAAATAGCGTTTAATGGCATTCTGCTTTATGCAGTTACTGCTGTTGTCTTCGTTTTCATTGCAGT
>DATLII010000648.1:0-6684 GCA_035539495.1 Dongiaceae bacterium | reverse complement strand
CTTGAAAATACACGCGTGAGCTCGCAACACACGTCACTCAAAAAAAACGTTTCAATGTATTGAATAGCCAAATTATTACTGGTTGAAATGCACAACTGCCGCGAGTATTCTATTAGTACCGCACGGTACTAATAACTGATGCAGAATTACAATAACACCGCAGAAACCGACATTCAGCAGAGCGTCATCCATGTCAAACGATTCAACACCGCGCATTACACCCTTGCTGCCATCGGATTGGGACGCCACGGTCCATGAGGCCGTCAGCGCATTTCCGGCAGGTCGCGATTTTATTCTGAACAATTGGGAAAACGACGGTGGCGCCCGCGGCATGAACGGCGTTGGTGCCATTCTGAATCACCCCGCTCTCGCAAAATCTTTTTTAACATTTAACAACCATGTCGCCACAGGGAACACCCTGTCTAAACGCATGTGCGAACTGCTGATTTTGCGCGTCAGCTGGTTGCGACGCTCCGAATATGAATTTCAACAACATGTCATTCTCGGTATGCGCGCGGGTTTGACGGCAGAAGAAATTGATCGCATTCAAGAAGGGCCGGATGCTGCCGGCTGGGATGAGATTAACGCGAATCTGCTACGCGCTGCCGATGAACTGGTGTCCGATGCTTGCATCGACAGCGATACCTGGAAACGGCTAAGCCAACACTTCGACCCGAAGCAGTTGATCGACATCGTATTCACCGTCGGTTGCTACGAAGTACTGGCGATGGCATTCAAGTCGTTTGGCGTTGCTTTTGAAGCAAGCCTCGACCCGATACCTGCCGATGCCCGAGCCAAAATGTACAACACTGCTTCAACCAAATAATGAATTCGATCATCACTTTGTAGAGATCAACGAAAAAACGATATTCAGAAGGATTACAATCATGTCTGAGCTTTATGAAAAACTGAAAGCCACCGAAGTCAGCCCTTTCATCGGCAGCAAGGTTCATCTGAGCAAGGATGAATTGTTGGGCGGGGAATATTCCAGCGGTCTGCGCGATCTGCTCGAACAACGTGGCGTACTCATTTTCCCGACGATCAATTTCAGCAATGACGAGCAGGTACGTTTCACTAAAACGCTCGGCGAGCTGGCGCCTGAAATGGCCGGCGAACTGCTCTACAAGGTAACACTGGATACCAACGCCAACTCGCGCGCGGACTATCTGAAAGGGTCCTGGTATTGGCATCTTGACGGCACCATGAACGAGGTTCCCATTCTGGCATCGCTTCTCTCTGCAAAAGTGCTGTCACCTGTAGGTGGTAATACCGAATTCTGTAATACCTATGCCGCTTATGAGCATTTGTCGGATGAAGACAAACTGAAACTGGAAAAACTGGAAGTCATGCATTCCGCCTGGACTTCACTGTTCTACTATGACCCTGAACCGAGCCTGGCAAAGGCACAAGAGATGATGCGGATCGGCGAGCGGGTACTGCCTATGGTGTGGAAGCATCGCTCTGGCCGCAAATCACTGGTCATTGGCTGCACCGCACATCACGTGGAAGGTTTGAGTGCGCGTGAAAGCACTGAGCTGCTGGTGCGTTTACGTGAGTGGTCCACTCAACCTAAATTCTCCTACAGCCATAAGTGGACTGTGGGCGATCTGGTTATTTGGGACAACACCGGCACCATGCACCGTGCAACGCCCTATGATCCTGCGTCTGGCCGTCTGATGATGCGTACTAAACTACAGGGCGAAGAGCCGTTCGCTTACGCGTAATTATCAATGTTTGAATCTGCTTTCTGGTTCCACCCTTTTACTCAAAGGTGGAACCAGAAAAATCTGAACCTCATTTCACACTCACACAATCTGTCTGATTGGCAAGCGCTACTCCCCTTTCATCATCTTCAGAAAACCTTCATTGGTAATCAGCAACGGCGTATTGTCATCACGCATGTGCGACCAACGCAGGCTGATACCACCGTCTACCGTCAAACATTGTCCCGTCATATACGATGACATATCCGACAGCAGGAACAGCACCGTACCTGCGACTTCTTTAACATCACCTTTACGCCCCATCGGAATAGCCTGATGTTCCAACTCTGGATTGGGCGGCAGCAAAGATGCAGGGCTTTGCATAGCACCCGGCGCTACCGCGTTAACGCGAATATTGGAAGAAACCAATTCAAGCGCCAACGTACGCACCACCGACAACACCGCCGCTTTCGCCGCGCCATAACCAATGTTGTACGGATGCGCGCCCAAACCGGTAATAGATGAAACAGCCACGATAGAACCGGAACGCCCTTGCTTTTGCAGCTCAGCAGCAACCGCCTGGCTCATAAAAAACATGGAATCGAGATTTTGGGAAAACAAACCTTTCCAGGTATCCCGCGACATTTTTGCTGACGGTCCCCAGGTCTGCGGAGCGCCCGCGCCCACCACTGTCACAAGTCCATGCAGATCACCTTTGGTTTCTCTGACACGCTGCATGACAGTCGCCACTCCGGCATCTGTTTCAACATCGGCGACGACGGGAATGACAGAAAGGCCTTCCGCAACCAGTGGCCCAAGATGTTGATCAAGATTTTCCTTGCGACGACTGACGCCAATCACGGTCGCACCTGCTTCGGCCGCCATACGCGACACCGTCGTTCCCAGCCCGCCACCACCTGCACCAGACACAATGACAATACGGCCGTCGAGTTGTAATGGATTCTTGTTCATTGAATTGCATTCTCCGCTTGATCAATTGTCGCCGGCGCTTAGCGCATCGGGAGACAAATATTTTGTGGAAGACCAGCCACCATCGACCACGATGGTCTGACCATTGATGAAGGCACCGCCCGACGAGCAAAGAAACGCTATAGTACTGGCTATGTCGTCCACCTCACCCAGCCGGGTGTGCGGTGTCATATCGACGTTCATGCGACGAAATGCTTTGTCATTCAGTCGCTCGCGCACCATATCGGTAACAGTAACACCCGGTGCGACGCAATTGGCGCGAATGCCTTTGGCACCGTATTCACAAGCGATATGAAGTGTCAGCGCAGTTAATCCGCCTTTCGCCGCCGAATAAGCACCGCCACGACGCCCACCAATCACTGCAAAGGTTGAAGTGACATTGATGATTGCGGAACCCGGCTTCATGTGGGGGATCACTTCACGGGTCAAACGGAAAGGAGCGCGCAGCATAATGCCGAGAAAATGATCCAGGGTTTCGTCATCAGTTTCATGCAAAGGCTTCGGACCACCAATGCCCGCATTGTTGACGAGATAATTGATCTGTCCGAATCGTTCAAGCGCCAGATCTACTATTTTCTTCGGTGCGTCATCTGCAGCGATATCCACCGACAAGGTTACCAGTCGTTCGGGATCGTTGATCTCTTTTTCAAGACTGGCCAATTTGGCCCGATCGCGGCCAACGCCAACGATATTCATACCCTTTTCATACAACTGCTTCGCAGTAGCAAAGCCAATGCCGCTGCCAGCACCGCTAATGATCGCTACTTCCATCTCGATTCTCCCATTCAGTTTTCTACATCAATGAATTCAATTTTCTAGTTCGGTTGAAGGCTTCACATACTGTAACGGTAGAGCGCAATCACCATAACAGCCAAAAAGGCAAGCCAGGAATCGCAGGTCCAACGCAACCACGACGGGCCATGACGAACTTCCATAAAGTGCCAGATGACAAAGCGCGTTTTTACAACCGCGATTAAGATGATGCCAACGGTTACCGTGAAATTCAGCGACAAAGCCGAAGCGTCAATATCGGCTACAGCCGTTGTAGCACCCAGCCACCAGGAAACCAAAGTGGTTCCTACCAAGAACAGCCAGACGTAGGTCAATGAATTTCTAAACAATGCCATATCGTCTATCTCAGCAGATACAGTAACGCGAAAATAATGATCCACAGCAGATCAACCAAGTGCCAGTAGATAGCGCCCGATTCCACAAATGCCACGTGTGGCGGCCCTGCTTTTTTCAGTTCACGAAACACCAGCGCCAGAATCACCAGACCAAGACACACATGCAGAAAATGCAGACCAGTTAACATGAAGTAATAAACAAAGAACGAGTCGGAGCCTTCCGGTAGACCCGTGCTAATTTTTAGATACCATTCGCTGGCTTTAACCAAAAGAAAGACAATCCCGCATCCGCCACCTAACAGAAGCAGCCGTCTGGCTAACGCAGTCGCCCCTTCTCTTGCCGCTTGCACACAGAACGCAACCAGCAGGGAACTGGTCAACAGCAGGATAGTATTGAAAACACCGATGCCTTGGCTGAGGGTCAGCTGACCTTGCAGAAACCCCGCTGAATGTTGGCCACGGTCAAATGCATAGCAAGCGAAGTAGCAGGTAAAAATCCACAAGTCCCCGATGACGAAGAACCACATTGCAGGCTGCCCGGGAAAGCGCGCACGCGACTGAGTCTGCTGGTCTGCCATTTCAAAATCCGGGACTCGTTCAATTGCTGCCCCGCCGCCGCTTAGCATCGTCCTATCCTGTTGTTCTATCCTGTTATCTTGTATGGATGAGGAATCAGAGCTCATTTTCCTTTAAGGGGAGCCCCAACTCTTCCAAAGGCTGATTCTTTATCGCTTGATACAAGCAAATGGTCACACTCGTTTGCCATGCAACCCAAATTAGGGTGCCTTGATAGAACGAGAGCAAACCATCCCACGCATATGGACCGGTTTGCGTGATGAAGACGGGTGTCGCCACCAATTCAGTCACCAATGTCCAGATGCTGAAGTAGCCGAGCCATTTCGGAAAAATTCCACGCTTGTCGAGGAAGACAGCAATGGTAAAAACGACATACTGAATAATGAAACAGCCCAGCGATCCAACAAAGCAGAGAAAGCCAAGATCGTAGAGCATCGCCAGGATTTCGGGGTCGTATTCCGGGCGGAATGCACCCAAAGCAAACATGTAACCCGGAAACAGGCAGCCAGGCAAACCACCCACTCCCAGAACAGCGATGTAGGCATAACGCAGCACTGGACTGACGCCCACCATGCGCTTCATCTGCGTTAGCATCAGACCGGAGTTCAACGCATACATTCCTAGCGACAACGCCAACAGCACAACGGCCAACGAAAGATTCGGTGATGTCATGAAAGCAATGATGTTTTCCGTCGACATTGTCGGAGTGGGTGGCGGCATGATGCGACCCAGCAATACAAAAATAACACCGAATAAAATATAGAAAACAGGAATGGACCAAAAACAGATCCATTGATCCAGCTTGGGATTACTTAACAACCGACCTTTACGGCTTTCGCCACCAGCAATGGAGGCCAGGGTTGCGCCTGTCATGCTGTTTGCTCCTTCCAGGAGGACTGGAGCATCGTCTCTTCATCAGCCTGTTTCTGGACGGCGGAGCGCAGAACAAAAAACATAACAGCTATATACAGGGCGTAGGTCGCAATATGCAGCCAGAAACTGATGGCACCATCCCAGGCCAATGGTCCGGTCTTGTACATCAACGCAAACGCGCTGGGCGCCATCAACAACGCTGTGACGATATTGAAATGGGCGACCCAACGAGGAAATATCGGCGCAGGCCCTTTATCCAGGTAAACCGCCATCGCCAGGCAAAAATTCTGCACGAGCACAAAACCCACCGGAGTGATAAATGCAAACCAGGCCAGATCATTGAGCAGCATGGTCAATTGCGGATCACGATCGGGCCGGTACGCTGCGTTGAGCCAAGCCAAATCCGCCAGCGCAAATAGAGTCCCGCCGTTAATCACCGCAATCAAATAGGAATAGGAAAACACCCGACTGGCATTATTCATCCGCATCATCTGCACAACGATGACCGTAAAAAACGGAATTAGGGAAACACCAATCACATTGCACAAGATCATGCTGGAACGGATATGTCCAAGATGGTCACGATAAAACGCGGCAACTTCCTCTGCACTCATCGTGGGCGACATCGGGGGAAAGAATCCCTGAAAATTCCAGAAGGCAAAAACGAACAGCAAGCCGAAGAAAGGAGCGATCCACAGGCAAATACGTTGATCTTTGGTTTGCATGGGCCATTAGCCTCGCATTTGTAGGACATGTTCTAGTTAGTATTGAAATCCAATCCATGCGACAGATTGTAAATCTGATCGATACTGTCTCGTCAGCCAACCGATCTTCGATGCAGAAAACGGAGCTTTTTAAGCTGTTTTCTGGCTCGTCGGTTTGGCCACAATCCAGCCTGTATGGTATCACACTATCGAATAAAACCGTGTTTACAACAGAGGCGAAAAACGCACAACGCCATTCAATATATAAAACAAAAGCTCTTCTTCCACTGCACAAACCTGGACTATGCACGATCGATAACAGTTGCTGATAGAAGCAAATCCGCTTCACCTAATCTTGCCTCTTAGACTTACTGATTTGATACAGCAATTCTTTTGGAAAAATTCGCAGTTCCGGATATAACAGACAGAAGCCGACATAACAAAAAGACAAACGATCATGCCTTTTCCAACCGACATCGCTTCTTCGCTCTATCTCTGGATTGATCGCACACTTTACATAGGCGCCGTGTTCGAGCTCGAATCATTCATGCCCGCAGCGTCCTCCCTCATGTTCGGGCTGGAAAAGCCTTTCCGAATACGTGATGCCGCAAGCGCCGATTTTGTTGAGACTCGCAGCGTGCTGATTCCGGCCGGTGTGCCAGTAGAGGCGCAGCCCAACAATCAGTTAATAGCATGGTGCTATTTGGATCC
>DATLII010000647.1:0-3111 GCA_035539495.1 Dongiaceae bacterium | reverse complement strand
AATCTGAAGTATTGCTGGCGCAGTGGCAGACGCAGAAGGGCGGCTCACTGTTGCGCATCGAATTGGCCGAAGCAGCGCCGCTGGGCGAACGACGTGGGTGGAAATCCCGCTATCCGGTCGTGCAGTGGAGCGTGACATTATGACAGCGGTTGCATCATGAGAGTGGCGGGATTCGGCTGTCGGCAAAGCGCGAGTGTGGATTCGCTACAATCAGCGCTTGCGGTAGCGCAGGGTTTGTTGACTTCGACGCACACTCCAACCGCCAACGAATCCGTTCCGCAGGATGCGCTCGCCATCCAGAAGGGCAAAGCAAATCTGATCACGCTCGACGCACTTGCTGCACCAACGGACAAGGCCACCCAGCTTGCCCCATTGGCAGAAGCCTTGGGATTACCGCTGATACTGATCGACGACGCCACGTTGCAGGCGCAGCCCACAGCAACGAATTCTTTATATAGCAAAACAGCACGCGGTACCGGTAGTGTCGCCGAGGCTGCTGCGCTCGCCGCTGCCGGTTCCAATGCAACGCTATTAGTACGCCGCTGCATTTCCCCTGATCATCTTGCTACTTGCGCTATTGCGGAAGGAGTTGTCTCGTGACGGTTCATTTTATCGGTGCCGGGCCCGGCGCACCTGATCTGCTGACTTTGCGTGGTCGCGATCTGATTGCATCCTGCCCGGTTTGTCTGTACGCGGGTTCTCTGATACCAGAAGCGGTGCTGGCGCATTGCCCGCCCGGCGCGCGCATCATCAATACGGCGCCGCTGGCGCTGGATGACATTATTGCCGAAATCAGTCGGGCCCATGACGCAGGTTTGGATGTCGCGCGTTTGCATTCAGGTGATCTGTCGATCTGGTCCGCCATGGGCGAACAGCTGCAGCGTCTGCGGGAACACAATATTCCTTACACCATAACACCCGGTGTGCCTTCCTTTGCTGCCGCCGCTGCTACGTTGGGCGTGGAATTAACGCTGCCTGGCGTTGCGCAGTCGGTGATACTCACCCGCACGCCTGGTCGTGCCAGCGCCATGCCGGTGGACGAAACCTTGGTGAACTTTGCCAAATCCGGCGCCACACTGGCCATTCATCTTTCCATTCATCAATTGGCGCAAGTGGTGAATGATCTCATTCCTTTTTACGGTGCAGATTGCGCAGCTGCCGTGGTGTGGCGCGCGAGCTGGCCGGACGAACGCGTCGTACGTGCCACGCTTTCCACATTGGAAAATGCCGTCGATGCCAGCATGGAACGCACGGCGCTGATTTTGGTGGGGCCTGCGCTGGCGGCGAATCTGATCGAAGAAAGCAAATTATACGCAGCCGATTACGATCGCCGTTTCCGTCCGCAAAGCGCGGATTCGCGTTTCACTACCGGTGAGGAATTGAAACCGCGATGATCAATCTGCATTTGATCGGCATTGGCACCGGCAATCCCGACCATCTCACCCTGGCGGCCATCAAGGCATTGAACCAGGCCGATATTATTCTGCTGCCATGCAAAAGCGCCGACAAATCCGATCTGGCGGATCTGCGCCGCCAAATCTGCGCCGCTGTACTGACCGGGCCAGCGCAGGTAATCGAATTCGATATGCCAGTGCGCGATGCGGCAAAACAATATTTAACAGCCGTCAACGATTGGCATGATGCCATCGCTACCATCTGGACTGATTTGATCGCTGAGCATTTGCCCAAGAAAAACCAAACTGGCGGCAACGTAGCATTGATGGTCTGGGGCGATCCTTCGTTGTACGACAGCACGCTGCGAATCGCCGCGCGGCTCGGCGCTAATGGAATGCCGTTGCACGTGCAGGTAGTGCCAGGCATCACCAGTCTGCAGGCTTTGACGGCTGCTCATGCCATTCCACTGAACACACTGGCCGGATCGGTGCTGATCACCACCGGTCGCCGCTTGCGTGAAAAGGGTTGGCCTGACGCCGCCGACACATTAGTGGTCATGCTGGATAGCGGTGGTGCCTTTACTGCACTTGAATCGAACGGAATCGAGATTTGGTGGGGCGCTTATCTGGGCATGCAACAGCAAGCGCTGATCGCTGGCGCGCTGACCGATGTGGCGGAAGAAATTCAGTCATCTCGGGCAGAGTTGAAACAAAAACACGGCTGGATCATGGATGTGTATTTGATGCGGCGAGCGAAAGCTGAGAGCGCTCAGTAACGCCAAAGCATACCCACGCGCAATTCGCGTCCCCGATTGGGCACACCGCCTTCGATATCGCCGCTATTGGCAGGCACCGATGAGTCCTCGTCCGCCAGATTGCGCGCTTCCACCCAGGTTTCCAGATCACGCTGCCAGAGCCAGCCCGCGCGCACATTAACCTCCGCGTAATCGTCCAGTACTTCGCGTTCTTCGGTGTTGGCTAGCAGATTCTCCCGCTCACTGTGATATTGCAGTGTTACCGTGCCGTACCCTTTCGCTTTGGTATAGGTTGCTGCTGCGGCTAACCAGTAACGCGATTCCCGAAAAAAGGAATCGGGCGCATCGAACAATCGTGTGGCCGTCAGACGCGTGGTTACAGCACTCGTCACCGAGCCAGTAAACTCGAACGCCATGCCCTGGCTGCTTTCTGTTTCAGCACTGTTCTGATACGTGCGTCCGCCGTTACTGACCTCAGTACCGATAGCATCTTCGAATCGGTTATAGAAATAATTGACGCTGAATTGATTGCGTTGCCATTGACGCAGCCAGATCAGCTCAACGGTATCCACGGTTTCCGGTTTCAGACCTGGATTGCCCCGCAGCAGAGGATTGTTGTCGGTATAGAGTTCGTCGGCGTGCGGCGCGCGAAAAGCCCGGCCATATAAAAGTTTGATGCTGTCATTGGTCGCGGGATGCAAAACAAAACCGAGACGCGGACTGACAGCGCTGCCGATTTGGGAATACTGATCGAAGCGCACCCCAGCGATACTTTCCATCGCATCGCCCCAGTTATGTTGGTGCTGGACATAGATGCCGGTGATATCGCGTTGACTGTCTTCCGCCAGCAACTGGGAATGGGAAAAATTACCGTAGTAGTTGATGACAGGACTACCCTGCGCCAGCTGCTCGATATCATAGTTGCTGGTGGAGTACGTATCCTGCGAACTGGGATTGCGATA